>CAZHSK010000005.1:0-23895 GCA_964535235.1 uncultured Treponema sp.
AATTCCATGTGGCATGTAGTATTATAACATGTTTATTACAGTTTGAAAACAAATATATAAAATGGGCTGCCCAACTTTTTGGACAGCCCCTTGCACAAAAACGCCTCGGTAAGGCAGAACCGGCCGCCTCCAGTCTAGGCTGGATAGGCGCCAGGCACTGCCCAAGCATTAATTAAGCGTTTTAGCCGGCGATGATGGCTTCCGTGGGGCACACGGCCGCGCAGGCGCCGCAATCGATGCACTTGTCCGGATCAATCCAGCGAACATCGTTCTTTTCGCTGATAGCGCTGACAGGGCATTCTCCTTCGCAGGCACCACAGTTCACGCAGGCGTCGGTAATCTTGTATGCCATGGCATTCTCCTTGTGTACTGTACGTATACAGATATTCTATCACCGGCAGAAGCTTATGGGAAGGGATTCGATGGAAACCCTCAATCCCGATCACTCCATTCGGACTCATACAGCTCAAATTTTTCAAGCTCGCCTTGGGGGTTCTCCAATTCCAATTGGTGGCACTCCAGACATAACCGCGGTGCATCTGCTCCTCCGTATAGCTTATCCCCCCAAATAGGATAGCCGCACCAAGCCATGTGAGCCCGTATCTGATGCCTGAAACCCTTACTTATTGCCGCTTCAGCAGCCACCGCGAGAGACACGTCTCCTGCACCCAGATTCGGGGCTAGTGTTCCCAAGGGCAGTGGGTGTATGTGCGTGGTATACGGACCGGAGCCGGCAATATTTTTCCCGCCTTCTTCCAGTCCAGGCAAAAAACAGGCTACCCGCGCGGCACGGGGACCATAGGAACGGAAAAAACTATCAACTGAAAATCCCCTGCCCTCAGCAAAGGGATCGTCTTCGCTGAATTCGATGGATAGAGGTCGGGATCCGGACAAGCCCTTGGCGCCAGAGGCCTTGGTTGCCAGGAGAAGATAGCGCTTCATGCTGGCAGTTTTACGGTGAGAGTCAATAGCCGCAAAAAAGACGTCGGGCGAACGGGCAAAGGCGATAAGCCCCGAGGTTTCCCTGTCCAGGCGAGAGAGCATGCCCAGTTCGGTCTTGGCGCGTAGGTAAGCGGGCCTAGATCCTGGATCCGTAGATCCGTACGCGGACTCCAACAGTGGGTAATGAACCCTTACCCAGGAAAGAAGGCTTTCTTTTGGATCATCCTTGGAAAGCGGCACGGAATGTATTCCCGCAGGCTTGAAAAATACCGCATAAAAGCGGGATTCAAAGACAAGATACGGCGCAGCCTGCGTAGCGAATGGAGCGCGGATATTCTCGGGATTGGAGCCTGTGCTCACACCACACCACTGTTCTGGAGCCTGTAGAGGTTCCAATAGAGGCCCTTTCGCTTGATAAGCTCGTCGTGCTTGCCCATCTCGGCAATCCTGCCCTTGGCCAGGACGATGATTTTATCGGCGTGCCTGATGGTGGAAAGCCTGTGGGCGATGACCACGCTTGTGCGCCCCGAAAGCAAGCCTTCGATGCCCCTCTGGATGAGTTTTTCGGTTTCAGTGTCCACCGAACTAGTGGCTTCGTCCAGGATGATGATCGAGGGATTGTGGGCCAGCACGCGGGCGAAGGATAAAAGCTGTCGCTGGCCTTGGGAGATGTTGCTCCCTCCCTCGGATAGCTGGGTATCGTAAGCATCCGGCAAAGCCTCTATAAACTCGTTGGCGTGGACAGCCTCAGCCGCCAACTTCATCCTTTCTACCGTGACATCTTCGCCTAAACGAATATTCTCGCCTATGCTGCCGGAGAAGAGAAATACTTCCTGGGGCACAGGCTGAATGGCTGTGCGCAGTTCATAGAGAGGCAGATCGCGAATCGGTTGTCCATCTATCCGTATATCGCCCTTCTGGATATCCCAGAAACGCGTAACCAGATTCGCCACCGTTGTCTTTCCCGCTCCTGTGTATCCGACAATCGCTACCATCTGTCCCGGATCCACGGTAAAACTGAGATCCTTCAGCACCCATTCCTCGTCCTTGTAGGCAAACCAGACCTTATCGAATTCTATATGCCCCCTAACCCTGGAAGGCATGGGTAGCCTGGGCCTGTCGGGAATGGTCTCATCGGTATCCAGGAGTGTAAAAATTCTTTCCCCTCCCGCCATGGCGCTCTGGAGAAGAATGTACTTTTCCGAAAGATCCTTGATGGGCGAATAGAACATGTTGATCAAGTTCACGAAGGCTATGAGGGTTCCCAGGGAAATGGACTGCGAAAGGTAGAGCCAGGCCCCTACGCAGAGAATGAGGGCAGTAGTGAAAGTAGCCATGAAATCCACGGCCGGCCGGAAGGCGGCGAATACATACATTTCACCTAAATTGGCCTTTTTTAGTTTTTCGTTGTGCTCCGAGAACTCAGCTCTGGACTTCTTCTCCCGCAGGAAAAGCTTTACCACCTCCACGCCCGAGAGGTGTTCGGAAATATAGGAGTTTACCTTGCTGGTCCAGCGCCGCTGACTGCGGAAGGCATCCCTGGCCTTTTTACGCGCGATATTGGCCACTATTAGGACAATCGGCAGGGAGGCGGTAACCACCAGGGCCAGGCGGGCGTCGAAGAAATAGAGCACCGTCAGGGATCCGGCCATTATGGACGCGTCTTTTATGAATGCAGAAAGCACATCGGTGAAGAACTGGTTGATCGTTTCCACATCGCTGGTCATGCGGGTTACCAGGCGGCCCACGGGCTGCTTGGTGAGAAATGAGAAAGAGCGGCTCAAGACATGGCTGAAGAGCTGCATCCGCATGTCCTTCATAACCCGTAGGCCCAGGAGGTTGCTGAAGTAGACCATGACAAAGGTGGATGTCAGGATGGAAAGCAGTATCAAGCCTAAAATGAGGACATAGCGAAGCACCAGAGCTGTATCATCCCGGCGCAGCACCCGGGCATCGGAGGATGGCAGGTTCCGCAAAGCCTGGATGGAAATGACCCCATGATCCTCTCCCAGAGTGAAAAGCTCAGGACGAGCGGATAGCAGGGCTGTCAGTTCCTCTCTCTCAGGCTCAAGGGGAAACACATAGACTTCCACCGGGTCGTAAAAGCCCGAGGCTGCGAGGACATTCTTATTCTTAGAATTCAGGGCGGAGAATCTGGAGCTTCTAAGATAGATCCTGTCCCCAATTCTGGGGTCGGCATCGGAAAGCTCGAGGCTTTCGGCTTCCTGGCTCCCCTCCAGGCTGGTCGATACAGAAAACCAGGCCTTCATGAGGGCGTCATCTATCGCCCTCCGGATAAGCACAGGGCTCAGCAGCTCGCCGGCGGTGCTTACAATGAGGGCGAGCAAGGCCGCAATCGCAATGGCCTTATGGGGCTTCATGTAGGAGAGAATGCGGGAAGCTATGGTTGCGTCGTATTCCTTGGTAACATCGTCCGTTTCGAAGAATTCCGCCATGGCTATCGCCCCCCTTCCGCGCAGGCGACGGATTCGGCTGAACCGGGGGAATTCGGTGCATCGGCACACATTTCAGTTTCCAGTTCCTGAAGCCGGGCTATTTCGGCGTAGAATCCCTTTTTGTCCTTCATCAGTTCCTCATGACTTCCATACTGCTGCGTCTTTCCGCCGGACAGCACCAGAACTCTATCGGCGTGGCGCAGCGTTGAAACTCGGTGTGAAACCAGAATATTCGTCCTGCCCTTTCTTTCTAGTAGTAAGTTTTGGAGAATCCTCTCTTCTGTCTCCGCATCCACTGCGGAAAGGGCATCATCCATTACTAGAATCTGCGGATCCATGGCCAAGGCCCTGGCAATGGCAATCCGCTGTTTCTGACCGCCCGATAGAGTAAGACCCCGTTCACCGACAATAGTTTCCCACCCATCAGGGAAGAGGTTAATATCCCTATCAAGGGATGCGATCGAGGCAAGTCGGTTGAAGCGCTCATCAGGCAGCCTATCCACCCCAAAAAGGATATTGTCCCGCACCGAAGCCGAAAAGAGAAAAGACTCCTGGGGCACAAAGCCGAAGACACTGCGCAGCCCGGATAAGGTGAAGGAGCTGATGTCCTTGCCGCCTATGAAGATCTTATCTTTGCCTGGGTCCAGAAGGCGGGGCAGAAGCTTGATGAGGGTCGATTTGCCCGAGCCCACCCGGCCGAGAATGCCCAAGGTCTCGCCCTCGCCTACCCTCAGGGATATGTCCTGGAGAATTTTTGCTCCGCCCTGGGTAAATGAATAGTCAAGATTCCGTATCTCCAAATCCCCGGAGGGAGCCTTATCCAGGGCGTCGGGCGCTTCGGTGATAGCACTCTTTCTGTCCAGGACTTCGTTTATCCGCTTGAGGCTCGCCGAACCGCGCTGAATCAGGTTGACCGTGAATCCGGCTCCCATCATCGGCCATATGAGCATTTCCAGGTAAGCTATCATGGCGATAATATCCCCAGGGCTCATCTTATTGGCGATTACAGCCCCTCCTCCAGCCAGCACGAGTATTGCCGTGCTCAAGCCCGCGAGGAAGGTGATGAGAGGAAAAAAGAGGCCGAAAGTCTTTACTAGCTCCATAGTTGCATCTCTATAACTGTCGTTGGTCTCGGAAAAGCGGGAAGAAAAATACTTCTCCTTGACAAAGGCCTTCACCACCCTGATTCCCGAGATAGTCTCCTGAGCGATATCGGATAGCTTGGAGTAAACCTCCTGGACCTTCTTGAACTGACGCCCCACCATCTTGCCGAAGAAAAGGATCAGCACCGTCACGAAAGGAAGGGGGATCACGGTAAAAAGTGCTACCGAGGCATTGTTCGAGATCATCGCGATGAGAATGAGGGATGACATGAAGATACCGTCCACAAAGGAGACGAAACCCATCCCCACCGATTGGCGAACGGCGTTCATGTCGTTGGTGGCCCTGGCCATCAATTCGCCGGTTTTATTGTCCTGGAAGAAATCCGATGACATTTCCATGAAATGGCTGAACAGCTTGTTCCTGAGTTCGGCCTCGATGCGCCTCGACGCGCCGATGATAAAGTAGCGCCAGAAATACCGCACCACGGCGATGAAAGCCATGAGGACGACCATCGTCACGGCAGGTCTTATGACATCGGCCATAACGTAGCCACCGTCGGCTATGACATCCACGGCCCTCTTTATCAGACGCGGTATGAAGATTTGCGCGGTATCCACGGCAACCAGGAAAAAGATGCCCAAGCCGTAGTAAAGACGATATTTCTTCAAGTATGGCAGGATAGTTCTATATTCTTTAAACATGACAAGTCAGTGTAGCTCCCGGACTCGTCTTATACAATACCGGCGGGCTAATTCCGCTATAAGACCCAGACGCCGGTACCCCGAATATCACCTCGATTGTCGAGGCCCGTTCTTTCTGTCATCATGGAAGACGATGAACGAAATAATTGTGCACACCGATGGAGGCTGCTCGGGCAACCCCGGCCCCGGCGCATGGGCCTATGTCATGCGTTACGACTCCCGGCTCAAGGAAGCCTCGGGATTCCAGGCCGATACCACGAACAACCGCATGGAACTCCAGGCTGTCATAGAAGCCCTCGGCTACCTATCCTCCAGACGTCGCCACGTCGCCGCCAAGCTCGCACAATCGCCTAAGGACGAGGCAAGGCAAGGCAAGGCAGCTCCTCAATGGATCGATGCCCCAATCCGCGTATTCACCGATTCTCAATACGTCAAGAACGGAATCACTTCTTGGCTCTCCGCCTGGAAAGCCAGGGGCTGGAAGACCGCCGATAAAAAACCAGTAAAAAACCAGGAACTCTGGATGGAGCTGGATGCCTTAAACCAGGAACTCAAACCCTCCTTCCACTGGGTGGAAGGCCATGCCGGCGTGGAGGACAATGAGCGCTGCGACAGCCTAGTGAGGGCCGAGATGGATAGAGGTAAAGCAGGAACATAGCAGAATACGCGAAGGCGCTATTCGTTCGGCGGCAATGTATACCCGAAATCCCTGAACAAGCCGAGACAACTATCCACGACCCTGCCCTCGTACAAAATTCCCTTATGCGCTTCGATTTCAGCGAGCGCCGCGTCGACGCCCAGGCTTGGACGGTAGGGTCGGAAGCTGGCCATGGATTCCACCACATCGGCGACTGCGAGAATTTTTGATTCGAGAAGTATCTGATCGCCAGACAGTGCCATCGGGTAGCCGCTTCCGTCTATCCTTTCATGGTGCTCCAGGACAATCCTCGCGATCGGCCAGGGAAAGTCTATGTTTTTTAAAATATCGTAGCCGGTCTGGGCGTGAAACTTTATCAGGCTGAACTCGATATCAGTAAGTTTTTTAGGTTTTGTGAGAATTTCGGCGGGTACCGTTATTTTACCGAGATCGTGTATCTTTGCCGCGAGCCGCAAACCCTCTATTCGATCAGCATCGAGATCCACTTGCCGGGCTATGGCCTGGGCGAGATCGGCTACCCTGCTCTGATGGCCCGCCGTATAGGGATCCCTTGCCTCGACGGCCGCCGCTATGGCGCTGACCGTAGCGCCCAGGGCTTGCCGTAGTCGCTCTATCCCCAAATGCTTATCGGTAATATCTTCGCAAAAGCCTTCATAGTAGAGAAATCCTCCATTCTGGTCATGAATGGAATGTTGATCCAATGAAACCCATATGACATCGCCGTTCTTCCTGCGATACCGACACTCGAATCCATGCACCGCCCCGTTCCGATCTATCACTCTCAGCAGCTTTTCCCTGTCGCTCGGATCGAAGAAGACTTGATTAGCCGTATCGGCGACCGTAGCGATAAGATCCTCGGAAGAATCGAAGCCCAACATGTCAGCCAAGGCCTGGTTGGCGGTGAGAAATCGGCCATCCTCGCTGGTTTGGAAAATCCCTTCTTGCGCATTGTCCACTATGCTGCGGTATTTTTCTTCGCTCTCTTTAAGCGCCATGTCCATCCGTTTTCGATCAGTTATATCGGAGAAGATACAAGCGAACTGCATCGGCTCGGACTGAAATGTTGTTACTTCAAACCACTTTTTCAGTCCCCGGGAATAATCCTCGAAAAATGCCGGCTCCCCCGTTAGTGCGACATGCCCATACCGCTCGATCCAGGAATCTTCGATATTGGGGAAGACCTGGGTTGCGGTTTTCCCGAGTATCAGCTCGGCCTTATGCCCTGTCTGGCGCTCGAAGGCCGGGTTCACGGCAAGAAACCGATAATCAATCGGCTTGCCGTTTGCATCGCAGATGATCTCATGAAGCGCAAAGCCCTCAAGCATCTCGCGGAAAAGCAGCCTGTACTTTTCCTCCGCCTTGCGTTTCTCTGATATATCGCGCATGAACATGCTCGTTTTTTGCTGGCCGTTCTCGTCGATGAAGAGATTCGATGTCACATCCGCCGGGAATCTTTCGCCGTTAGCTCTGAAAAAGTATAGTTCGGCCTCGACCGATCCTTTCTTCTCCCTCTCCTGCAGGGCTGCGGCAAGACGGGGATCGCTCAGGTCCACAAGACCGTTACGTCCGACTGCCTTGATTTCGTCCAAGCTTCTGTCGAGCATTTTGCATGCAGCGGGATTGGCGTCGAGAATCGTGCCGTCCGGCTTGGTGAGTAGAATTCCATCGAGAGAATTATCGAACAAAGAGCGATACCGAGCCTCACTTTCCCTCAGCCTCCGTTCGGCCATCTTTCTTTCGGTAATGTCCTGGTTGACGCCGAAGGTTCGGACTGTCCGGCCTTCGGCGTCCTTGCTGATGAAAAATCGGACACTTATCTCGCCGACACCTCCATCCTCATACACTATTCGGTGATCGATCTGTCTGGTAAAATCCGGGTCTTCAGTTTCGATGGCTTTTTTAGTCTCTTCAGCGACCATGAAGAGATCGTCCGGATGAACGAATCGCTGGGCATACTCGGAAGAACTCATCGTATAGCCCCCGATCTTCTCTGCCGTCGTGTGGAAAATTTTATAAAACTGGTCGTTAAAGGTAAATCGGTCGAGGGGGACATCATAAACCCAATACCCCAGATGAGCCATCTCCAGCGCTTGGGCGAGCTGCTTCCTGTTTTCTTTTAGCAGTTCGTTAGCCTTTCGCGCATCCCGCCTGGCAGCCGCATCGTTGAGTTCTCTTTCCATCGCCAAAGGCAGGCGATGGAGACGGTTTTTCATTATGTAGTTATTGGCTCCTGCCTTTATCGCCTCGAGCGCCGTCTCCTCGCCGATAGCCCCAGAGACAATGATGAAAGGCAGGTCCAGTCCCGATTCTTTTAAAATTTCAAGCGCGGCGAGTCCGCTGAATCCAGGGAGGGAATAGTCCGAAAGTATTATATCCCAAGGTTTTTCCTGTAAGGCTTGTCGCATGCTATCTGCGGTTTCAATCCTGTATGATTCAGGTTCCCAACCATCCCTGACTAAAGCACGCAGTATCAATTCGGCGTCGTCGGGTGAATCTTCGATGTGCAGTATTCGTATAGGTTTTCCCATCGCTGCCCCCTAGGTCGCATTTGCCGCGACGCTCAGCCAGTTACATGGAAGCATATCTAGCGAAGCCCTGTTGCCTCCAATCCTGACTAACAGTATACCAAAGGCAGCGTGTATCCGAAACCTGCCGAAATGGGCAGTCATACAAGCCACTTTTAATAGGTAAAAGACATTCAAAAGTGACTCAATCTATAAAAAAATACCATCTTCCTTTTTTTTGTTATTGGATGTATGTTGTAGTACAAGTATCATTGAGGAGAGCTTGTTGGCCAAACTGCACCGGGTTAAAACGGACTCGCTCCGAACCCAGATTTATATTCAGCTCAAAAACCAGCTTCTCAACGGCGCATGGAAGCCAGGGGAGAAGCTGCCTTCCGAGAATCAGCTTTGCGAAACCTTCGGGGTAAGTAGAGTGACGGTGAGGGCGGCCATCCAGCAGCTAGAGATTCTCGGTATGGTTGAGACTAAACACGGGGGAGGAACCTACGCCCTCGAACTTCCCGTGGTAATGACGATCAACAATCTGCAGCCCACAATGCTTTCCAACCGCAACCACGACATCATCACCGTCCTGGAGTATAGGAAGATAATCGAAAAGGGCACCATAGGGCTCGCGGTTGAAAAGATCTGTAATAAAGACTTCGAATACCTTGAAGAGACCTATAACACCATGTTGGCGAGCACCAACGACCACGCCCTCTTCGCCCAAGCCGATTTCAGCTTCCATCTCAGGATCGCCGAGATCGCGAACAACCCGATTATCAACAACCTATATCATCTAATAAATCAGATTATGACAGCGTCCATGGCTGACATCGTGGATCTATTAGGTTGCGAAATAGGCCTTTATTACCACAGGAAACTTATAGACGCTCTGAAGGCCCGGGACAAACCAGCCTGCGAGAGCGAAATGGAAAAGCACATTGACGTGACCATTCAGGCCATTCTCAATGAAAGCAAGCTTCATCAGGACGGCCTGCAGGGTACCGATCAGCTCGCCAAAAAACCCCCGTCGACATAGACAACCTGGCCATTCATATACCCGGAGGCTGGAGCCGCTAGAAACACCGCTACCCTGCCTAAATCATTCTCGGGATCGGCAAGGCGTTTCATTGGAATCCTCCCCATCGCCCAGGCTCGCTTCTCGGGGTTGGAAAAAAGGTTCCTCGTCAACTCAGTCTCCACAAATCCCGGTGCTATGGCGTTTACATTGATGCCCAAGGAAGCCCACTCGACGCACATCGACCGGGTCAATCCGGCTATACCGCTTTTTGCGGCCGTATAGGCGATGATGTTGGGTACGGCCATCATGCAATTGAGGGAGCCTAGGTTTATTATCCTGCCTCCCCCACTGGCGGCCATGTGGGGAATAAGGGCTTGGGATATAAAGAATGTGGCCGAGAGATGAGTCTCGATCACCCTGGTCCATTCTTCAATAGTAAATTCTAAAGCAGGCTTCCTAACCTGCACACCTGCATTGTTAACCAATATGGATATGTTACCTGCCATGGAGAGTATCTTCTCCACATCGCCCTTAATTTCCTCTTTGCGTGTTATGTCAGAACAGAAATGCCAAGCCTTTACTCCGTATTCCTTCGTAATACTGCCGGCTGTTTCCTTTGCAAGCTCCGCCTGTATATCCCAGATCACCACATTTGCCCCGGCCTTGGCCATGGATGTGGCGATGGCCATACCGATTCCGCGCCCACCTCCGGTTATCAGCGCCGTCTGTCCTTCCAGCGAGAATGCGCTCTCGAGATACCCCTGCATCTTAACCTCCAGCGTATATGCATATTTAAGAAATATTTGCAGAAAAGTTGTAGTACAAGTTAATGAGCATAACCACCATGTCCACAGTATACCATTCGTTTAAATAGCTAGCAAATAGAATATTATAAAATTTTTCTGTTGACAGATTTTAAAACCCATGGAATTGTTACTTGTAGCACAGCATACAATTGGTACAGCTGGGCTCGGAGATTAGAGAGTCGTTGGCTCTCATCGCGAGAGAAAGTATCGGAGGCACTTACGTGAAGAAATTTCTAGTTTTCCTGCTTGTTTTCGCCGTGGCCTTATCGGGAGCGTTCGCTCAGGCCAAGAAAGTAAAACCAGACTATACGATCAAATTGGCGTACTACGATGCCGGGACCTGGCCCACTGGGACCGCGGTGGCCCCGCTTCCCGAACACGCCTTCGCGCTGGTATTCAAGAGCGTGGTCGAATCCAATACCAATGGTAAGGTTGCCGTCGAGCTCTTCCCCGGTAACGCCCTTGGCGACACAAAAGCCACTATGGAAATGGCCCGAACCGGAAGTATCGAGATGGTTATCACCACCGGTACGGCGGCAAGTCTCTATCCCCAGCTTCAGGTTATCTTCCTCCCCTACGTGTTCAAGTCGGATGAAGTCGCCTGGTGGCTTTTCGACAACAGCAAGTTCTGGAAGGATATGGTCGCTGACTTTGAAAAGAAGACCGGCATGATCATGCTCGCCGTCGGACAGAACGGAACCCGGCACTTCACCAACAGCAAGCGCCCCATCCACGAACCCGCGGACATGAAGGGCTTGAAGTTCCGCGTCATGCAGTCGCCCATCTATGTAAAGATGGTCGAGGCCATGGGCGCCAACGCCATGCCCCTGGCTTCGGGTGAAATTTACACCGCCGCTCAGACCGGCGTTGTCGATGGCCAGGAAAACCCGATTTGGAACATCGCAGCCAACAAGTGGTACGAAGTTCAGAAATACATCACCCTGGATGGCCATACCTGGAGCGAAAACTTTGTACTCATGAACAGCAAGTTCTATAATAAGCTCCCGAAAGAATACCAGCAGGCTATCAGAATCGCCTCCTACCATGCCCAGATGGCCGACAGGGCCGCAGAGAACATGGCTTCCCGCGTTCTCGATTTCGATGTCATCAACAAGAACATGGAAATCTATTCTCCCACCACCGCCGAACTGAACAAGTTCAAGGCCGCAGCGAAGCCTACCTATGATTGGCTCCGTGGAGAGGTGGGCAACAAGGTTGTGGACGACTTCCTCGCCGCGGTTGCCGAAGCCGAGAAGGTGTTCGGATACTGATTTTTCGCGATTGTAAAAAGCCCTTCGCCGGAGCCGGACGGATCTTTTCGCCCGGCTCCGGCTGTACTTCAGTGTCATAATCCGGAGGATCGATGAAATATCTCGAAAAGCTAAGCGACTTTCTGGCGAAGCTGGCGATCGTTATCGCCGGAACGCTATGCGCGGCGATACTCTGTCTCGTTCTTTACGGGGTGTTCCTGCGAATCTCGGGGAATGCCTTCTCCATGTCGGAAGAGCTGTCTCGCTGGGGCATGATCGCCATGACCTTCATCGGCGCCAGCGCCGCCCTTAAAAAGAAACAGCACATCGGCGTCAACATGCTTGTGCAGAAGGTTCCGCTCGCCATCGGCAAGCCCTTGCTATTTATCGCCTACATCATTGCTTTTGCTCTTCTGGGTATAAGTTTTTGGTATAGCCTGGAAGCAGCCATCGCCACCAGCGACATGATGGGCGACATCATTCCCATACCGATGATGTATGTAAAACTATCCCTGCCACTTGGAATGTTCATGATGATAATTCATCTTCTCGTCGGATTTCTGCAACTATTCAAAGCCAAGGACATCAACAAAGTCCTGATCGGCTCCTGAGGATCGTCCCATGGTCATAACATTGATTTTCATCTTTACGATGCTGATAGGACTTCCCATTGCCTTCGTCCTCGGCTCCACATCACTCTATTACTTTATTTTTGAGGGGCACATCCCTCTTGGCATGATCGGCCAAAAGCTTTATAGCGGGGCAGACAACTACATACTCCTTGCCATACCCTTCTTCATTCTCGCCGGCGAGCTGATGAACCGATCCCGGATAACCGACGCGCTCATCAAATTTTCCGGACTTCTGGTCGGCCGAATTCCGGGAGCCCTCGCGCAGATTAACATCGTAGTCAGCATATTCTTCGCCGGGATCACAGGTTCGGGTGTAGCCGATACTGCGGCGATAGGATCTGTCCTAGTCCCTGCCATGGAGAAGGAGGGTTATACGCCCGAGTACTCCGCGGCAGTGACGGTGGCATCCTCGGTAATCGGTCCCATCATTCCCCCGAGTATCGTCATGGTCATCTACAGCATGACCACTGGCGAATCGGTGGGCGCGCTCTTCGCTGCCGGATTCCTTCCAGGTCTCGCGATCGCCATTTCACTCATGATCCTGGCTGGGTATTACGCGATTAAATACAAGCACCCTAGAAGTACTCAACGATATTCCTTCATATACATACTGAAGACGCTCAAGGATTCTTTCGTAGCCCTTCTCTGCCCTGTTGTTCTTGTGGGCGGAATATTCTCCGGATTTTTCACCCCCACCGAGGCGGCTGCCATCTCCTGTCTCTATGCGATAATCGCTGGTGTCTTCATTCTCAAAACCCTGACACTCAAGGATATTTTAGAGAGTCTAAAAAAAGCCGCGATTTCGTCCTCTACGATTCTTCTCATCATCTCCATGGCGGCCCTTTTCGGCCAATTCATGGCACTCGAGCGTGTTCCCGCCCAGATGGCCAATTTCATTCTCGGCTTTACCCAGAACAAGTATGTGTTCCTGCTCCTCGCAAATTTGCTTTTGCTCTTCATGGGCATGATCATGGAGACAGGAGCGAGCGTAATCCTTCTAGCGCCGATCCTTCTTCCGATCGCTGTGAGGTTGGGGATCCACCCACTGCATTTCGCCCTTGTGATGCTTGTCAACCTGAATATAGGACTGAGCACCCCTCCTGTAGGCGTATGTCTTTTCACGGTAGCGCCAATCGTTAACTTGAGCCTGGAGAAGATTTCCAGGGCAGTGATGCCTTTCATTGCCGCTGAGGTTGTCGCACTGCTATTCCTGACTTATATACCGGAGATCGTGCTCATAATCCCGCGAATACTCGGCTATATCCAATGAGGAGAACTCTGTAATGAAGGCGCTTTATTTTCTTGGCGACAAGCACATGGAGCTTCGGGATATACCTGCACCCATCCCCGGCCCTGGAGATTATACGATTCGCGTAGTGGCCAACGGTGTTTGCGGTTCCGATTTTGACGGCTATATGGGAAGATCTGGAAGACGGATACCCCCGATGATAATGGGCCATGAGGTATCAGGTATCATCACCGCAAAACCCAAAGGCGGGCGTTACGAAATCGGGCAGAGAGTCGTGATTTTTCCCAAGGATTATTGCGGCGAGTGCGCATATTGCAAACAGGATATGGTCAATGTCTGCCCCAATGGGATATGCATGGGCGTGATGACCAGAGACGGCAGCATGACCGAGCAGTTGGTGATCGGCGAGAAGTACTTACTGCCCTTCGCCGATTCACTCTCCTTCGCCGACGCTGCCATGACCGAACCTCTGGCTGTCGCTATGCGCTCCGTGAACAAGTTAGGCGACGCCTTGATCACCGACGCGAAATACTGCGTCGTGGTGGGCACCGGAACGATTGGCCTCCTGGTCATAAGCTTACTCAAGCTCAGGGGCGCCAAGAATCTTATCGTCTGCGACGCTTCCGATTTCAGATTGAAAACCGCGCAACGCCTTGGCGCAGATTTTATTATCAATCCCAAGAAGGAAAATTTCTTGGAAGAAGTGAAAAAAATCACGAAATCCGCGATGTGCGATTACTCAGTTGAAGCGGTTGGGATAACCCCCACTGTCGGCAATGCCATCGAGGCTTTGAAGATTGGCGGCACTTCCCTGTGGATCGGCAACTCGCAAAAAATAATTGAATTAAATATGCAAAAAATCGTGACGACAGAACTCACTATCAGAGGGAATTATGTCTACGGGCTTGAGGATTTTTCTTCGAGCCTTAAATTGCTCGAAGAAAAAAAGATAGATATTGGCCCTATCATAACCCATTACCGACCCTTGACCGAGGGAGTGGAAGTCTTCAAGGAACTCGAGGACAACCAAGATGGGAAAATGCTCAAAATCATTTTAGAAAGCTAAGCACCCGGAGGTACTGAATCTATGTTGAACAAAGAAGACATTGCAAAACTGAAAAAGCTAGCGCTTACACTGCGCAAAGATCTTCTGGAGATGATCGGCATAGGCAATGCCGGGCATCTGGGGGGATCTAGCTCCCTGGCGGAGACCATCGCGGTTTTATATTTCCACGAGATGAAAATAAAACCTCAGGATCCCTTGTGGGCGGATCGAGACAGGCTCATTCTCAGCAAGGGGCACGCTGCGCTTATCCAATACGCAGCCCTCTGCGAGCTGGGATACTTCCCCAGGGAAGAGCTCAAGCGTGTAAAAACGCTCAAAGGCCTTCTCCAAGGACATCCTGATTTAAGCATACCCGGTATAGAAGCCGTGACCGGCTCTCTGGGACAAGGTCTCTCTATTGGGCTTGGCATGGCCCTGGCGCTCAGGCTGGATGAGAAAGACGGTAGAGTGTACGTGATCATGGGCGATGGAGAGCAGTCGGAGGGTCAACTTTGGGAAGCGGCGCAGGCAACCCCCAATTTTAAGGTGGATAACCTTACGGCCTTTATCGACTGGAACAAGATCCAGGCCACAGGCCCCACCAAGGATATGTTCAATATTCCCGACCTGGGCAAAAAGTGGGAAGCCTTCGGCTGGAAGGTGTTCTTCGTAAACGGCCATGATGTTGCCGCAATCGAGACGGCCATCGAATCAGCGAAGCAGGTAAAGGGACAACCTTCTCTCATCATACTGGACACCATTAAAGGGAAATGCTTTTCCTTCGCCGAGGGGAATGCGGCCTACCATAACGGCACACTCGATGAGCAAAAATTTGCCCAAGCTTGCCAAGAGCTTGAAGATATAGAGAAGGGGCTATAATCATGGAAAAACTAAGTCTCAGGAAAGCATATGGAGAGGCTCTGGTTGATGCGGGCCGGAAAAATCCCAATATCGTGGCGCTGGAGGCTGATCTCGGCAAATCCACAATGTCCATCCTTTTCAAGGAAGCCTTCCCCACTCGATATTTCGAGATGGGCATCGCGGAACAGAACATGACTTCTACGGCCGCCGGTCTCGCGCTGGCTGGAAAAGTACCCTTCATCAGCACCTTTGCGGTTTTCGCATCCGGCAGAGCCTACGACCAAATCCGCTGCTCGGTGGCCATTCCCCGGGCTAACGTCAAGATCTGCGGGTCGAGCTGTGGACTTTCAGACTTTGGCGATGGAAAGACACACCAATCGATAGAAGATGCCAATATCATAAAAGCGATCCCTCACATGATCGTTCTCAATCCGGTGGACGCTGTCGAAACTAGACAGATGGTAGCCGCGTTGGCCGCCTACAAAGGACCGGCCTATATCCGTATCAATAGGAATGACCTCCCTGTTTATACTTCGAAGGATCAGGCTTTTGAGATCGGGAAAATGCGTACCGTCAAGGAAGGAAAGGATATCGCTGTGTTCGCTACGGGAGCCATGGTATGGAAGTCCATGGAAGCCGCCGAGATCCTGGCGAAGGAAGGCGTTTCGGTGGAAGTAATCAATGTAAGCACGCTGAAACCTTTAAAAAGGGAGGAGCTTCTCGCTCATTTGAAAGGAAAGAAGGGAATTATAACCGCTGAGGAGGCTAGCCGAATCGGAGGCTTGGGAAGCAGTATCGCCGAACTTCTCTTCGGAAAGGTCTGCCTACCCTTCAAACAGATAGCCATAGACGATTCCTTCGGCACTTCAGCCCACAGTTATGAGGAATTGTTGCGAGAGTACGGACTTACCGAAGAAACAATAGCGGCGGCTGCGCGCGAGATATTAGCCTGATCAATTTTTAAGTAAGGAGAGACAAACATGAAGATTGGATTTATAGGACTCGGCATAATGGGACGACCCATGGCAAAAAATCTTATCAAAGCAGGGTACTCTCTCATCGTGTACGATAAGTTCGCGAGCTTTGACGACCTCGTCTCCCTCGGTGCGGAGCGCGGGACTTCTAATAAACACGTGGCTTCGAAAAGCGATATCATCATCACCATGCTTCCCAACTCGCCCCATGTCAAGGAAGCTATTCTGGGCACAGACGGAGCCTTGGAAGGGATCATCGAATCCAAGCGAAAGGGCGTAATTGTCGTTGATATGAGCTCCATCGCTCCGGCCGTATCGCAGGAAGTCGCAGCCGTATTGAATGGCCATGGCATAGCGATGCTGGACGCCCCGGTTTCAGGCGGCGAGCCTAAGGCGATAGACGGAACCCTGGCTATCATGGTTGGTGGAGATGCGGCTGTATTCGAGCAAGTGCAGCCTATTCTTGGCAAGTTAGGCGCCTCGGTTACCTTAGTGGGTCCCATCGGAGCAGGCAACGTCACCAAACTGGCGAATCAGATAATCGTAGCGCTCAACATCGCTGCGGTTTCCGAAGCCTTCACCCTCTCGACCAAGGCCGGCGTGGATCCTGAATCCGTATTCATGGCTATAAAGGGCGGATTGGCGGGTAGCACCGTCATGAATGCCAAGATACCGATGATGCTGGACGGCAATTTCAAGCCGGGTTTCAGAATTGATTTGCACATTAAGGATCTGGCCAACGCCCTGGATACCGCCCATGCGCTCAATGTGCCCGTGCCTCTCACCGCCAGCGTCATGGAAACCCTTCAGGGATTAAAGGTTGCGGGGGATGGCAACTCGGATCACAGCGCAATCTTAAGGCACTACGAGCGGCTGTCAGGGATCCAAGTAAGAAAGCAGAAATAAAATCACTACGATCCAGAAAAACCTGGCTGTAATGGTATTGAGAGGGGCTACCCGAACAAAGGATAGCCCCTCTTATTAGATCTTTGAGAATAATTCTATTGTCTGGTTTTAGATTTGATCCGTACCGTTTTTTTCATCTTCTAGCATCCGATTATACAAATTCTCCGCAAAATCGATAAACTCATTCCATTCATGAGGATTTATAAAAGGGTTTTTGCCCGTAGGATGATCGCACAACGCTCTGTATTTTTCACTTGTATGGTTTTGCCCGGTATGATTTCCCAGCACTATATCCACTGGCTCTTTGCGTACTTTTTCAAGGCTTTGCAGGTGTACGTCTCGGCAATCGGCATTACCATATTTCGCGATAAAATCCCGGCACAGCGTATTGACCCCAATACCGCCATAGAGCCCCGCCGTATGGGTCTCCTCCCCTTCCCTTACATCGAAGATATAGGTCATGACACCCTTGGTGTGGCCAGGAGTGGATACCGCGCGGATACTGGTGTTGCCCAGGGAAATGACTTCGCCGTCCACAAGTTCCACATCCGGAGTGAACAACTCTAGATATGCATATCTCACATCGGAAATCAGCGCCATCTCTGGTCGTTCGCGGAACATTTTAGCATCTTGAGCCCCAAGAAAGGTTTTGGCGCCTGATAAGGAAACGATAAGGCCGGTTCCGCCAAAATGGTCGAAATGGCCGTGGGTATGCAGAATATATTTAATATTCGCAGGATTGAACCCCGCTTCCCAGATGGACTGAAGCAGCAGAACCCTTGTAGTGGGATAGGTCGTATCGATTAAAATGAGCCCTTCGCCTGTGTCGATAAGGTAGGAACCGACGTCGGCGTTTCCCACGAAATACATGTTGCCGAATATCTTAAACGGTTTCATGCGGTATTGTTCCGGATATTTATAGAATGGCATTTAGGCGCCCCTTTTCATTTCATTAAAATTGAAGGAAGAAATGAGACAATACCTGGGAAAATAGCGCACAGCACAAGGACAGCTATGATGACAAACAGAAAAGGCAGGACCCCTTTTGCGATCTTGTAGACGGGGATATTGCCTATGCTGCTTACGACAAAGAGCAAGCCACCCACGGGCGGAGTGAGATTCCCTACCACCGCGGTTACGCACAGAATTACTCCAAACGCTATCGGATCGTATCCTACCCGCTGGATAACCGGCAGAAGTAGCGGAGTTAGAATAGGAACAATGGTCGCATCCGTTAAAAAGCAACCGAGGAAAAGGACAAAGGCTACAATAATCAAAACGAGAAGCACTGGTTGAGAAGTGATGCTGATAAGCGCCATTGTCATGGCTTGCGGAACCTGTTCCCGCGCCAGAATCCAACCGAAAGTCTGTCCGGTTCCCATCAGCAGAAGAACGTTGGTGGTGGATTTGGCTGATCTGATCAGAATATCCTTCATGTGGGCCAATTTGAGCTCTTTGGAGGCAAAGCCCAGGACTGCTGCATACGCCACGGCGATGGCCCCCGCTTCGGTTGCGGTAAAGACACCCGAGAGGATACCCACGATTATGACAACCGGCAGCATCAGCGCCGGAAACGTATGTAAAAATGACTTAACAATATCGCCTAGCGGAGCCATTTTTTGATTCTTCGCCTTGTAGCCACGTCGTAGCGATATGATAAATGCGACTCCCATTAGCGCACCGGTTATTATAAGACCGGGCACTATACCTCCTAAAAACAGCCTGGCTACTGATTCTCCTGTAATCGAAGCATAAATAACCATAATTATACTGGGTGGGATGACTGGACCCAGGACTGCCGCGCTCGCGATTACGGCACCATTGAAATCATCGTCATACCCTTCCTTTCGAAGCGCGGGAATCATCATGGAACCTACCGAGGCGGCAGCCGCGGTGCAGGAACCGCACATTCCGGCGAAAATCATGCAGCCTAGTATGCTAACATGCGCCAAGCTTCCAACGACATGCCCGATTATTTTAGAACTGAAATCCAAAATATTCTTTGTTATGCCTCCCCTGTTCATTAATTCACCGGCCAGCATGAAGAGGAGTATGGCCAATAACGAGAAGTTATTCACATTCGCGAAAAGCTTCTGCGGAATCAGCATTAATGGGATGGCACCCGATAACACTATATACGTGACGGAAGATAATCCAATCGCCGCAAATATTGGCAAGCCGCTTGTCAGCAAGACAAGGAAAACAATGAACATTATCACTATCGGGCTCATAGGTGCTTCCCTTTTTTCTCTCTCTTCATAAAATCGTATACGATATTGCGAAGAGTACTGATGATGATGAGCAAGCCTGATAAGGATAAAACAAGGTAAACAACTCCCATGGGAATCTGCATGCTGGAGGATAACTGCATCATATTCATCTGAGCAAATCGGTATCCGTAGACCAGCAGTACATAGGCCATGCACATAACCAAAATATTTAATATGAGCATGTAATAAAACTTGACCTGCCCTTTGAGTTTCTCCGGAATTAGATCCACCGCAATTAAATTCTTGTCTCTGACACAGACTCCGGCTCCCAAAGAGACAGTAACTACAAAAAGATACCGGCATGCTTCATCCGACCAAGGCAGTGAAGAATTCACTATGAAACGTGCGAAAATTTGGGCTAGGCAGATTATAGAGATGGCCAGCACGCAAATGGCCAAAATCCAATTAAGCGTTGTATCAAATACTTTCCATACGGTTTTCACAGTGCTGTTCCTTTGCATCGAGTATTAAAAACGCCGTTGATGTGACTATGGCGGCGCCATTGTCGCCGCCATAGTCTTGAAATATGCAGTTATTTAATCGCGCGGATTGAATCCAACATACTCTTGGGCAAAAGATCGCCATAGAGATCCTGAACTACGGTTTCCATGGCAGTAGCTATAGTGCTCATAGCCGAACTTGAGAGATCCGTGAACTTGATGCCTGAGTCCTTCATTTTCGTCACATAGCTCGCGGTATCGGTAACCAGGTTAGCCCTTTCAGTCGAAGTAGCTTTCTCTACATTTTTAATAACGCTGTCCTGCTGCTCTTTTGTGAGGGAGAGCCAGACTTTGTTGTTGATGATCAGGAACATGGGGCCACCGATGTGGCTGGTCATGGTACAGTATTTAACCTGCTCGTAGATGCCTCCGGTAAACACCGAGGGGATGGGCAGCTCGACACCGTCGATGAGGCCTGTTTGAAGCCCGGTGTACACATCGCCGTAAGGCAGGATCGTCGCGTTGCATCCGAGAGCGCTGAACATCTTGACGTAAAGTTTGACGTCGGGCACGCGCATCTTGAGCCCCTTAAAGTCGCCAAGACCGGTAATCGGAACCTTCTTGGTCCAGACCTGGCGGTAGCCTTCATTGAACAGGCCTATGACGCGCATGCCTGTCTTGGCGAGGAACTCCTCATTCATCTTGCTGCTTATATCGCTCTTGAAGAATTTGTAAGCGTGCTCGGTGTCTCTAAAAAGGAAGGGAACGCTGTACACAGAGTACTTCGGATAAAAGTTTTCAACAGCTCCGGCGGCGATGATGCACATATCCACGGTGCCCATCTGGACACCTTCCAGGAAATCGTTTTGGGAGCCCAATGTGCTGGATGGGAATACTTTAATATCTATGGCGTTTTTCGTGTCGGCCTTGATATTGGTACTCATGTCCTTAGCGCAGCGAATAATAGAGGTAGTGTCGGCTAGAGTCGCTGCCAGCGTAAATGTCTTACCAGCGCCCTGCGCGTAGACAGCGGTACTGCTCAACACAACCACCACAATAATAAGAATCAACTTCTTCATACTCGATCCTCCTCGGCAATGAGATACTTTCACTCTAAGAGCGGAATTAGGTACTGTAAACAAACAAATATTTGGATGATAAACAATTTATTGGATTATTAAATTTATACGAATGATCAGGACTGTTTCAAAAAAATTGTATGGAGAGTCATTTATTTTGCCCAAATTTCATGCGGTACTGTCCCGGGGATAGCCCGACAAATCGCTTGAATACACGCATGAAATTCTGCACTGAATTGAATCCATCCTGCGCGACGATTTGCTTGATGGACAAGTCTGTCTGTGCCAAATGGATTTTGGCTTTTTCCACTCGGCGGATATTCAAGTACTCAGTGAACCTGGTCTGCAGTACCGTGTTGAAAATTGTGCTTAAATATGAAGCATTAATACCCAGATGGTCGGCAACGTCGTTTTGGGAAAGCAAACCGTTGGAATAGTTTTCATCGATATATTTCTGTGCCTGATAAATAAGCTTGTTCTGCCGCTTGCTGAAATACGTGCATAAAATCGAAACATGCTGACCGCAGGCAGCCTCAACCCGCTCAGTCATATCTTCCGGATCTTTCATCGACTCGAAATCGATAGCCTCCCCAACATCGACAAAAATGGGATCATTATCAGACACGCCGTATTGTAGATGCATATCATAGAGAGTATCCATGAAAGTCTGAAACATGGAGGTCAATTCTGATTGGTTACGACTACTGCTCGTTATGCGATCGATGATCTGTCGCGCCGTCTCAAGAGCGCCGGCTGCGTCTTGGGCAGCGGCATCGGCTGTGATTTTCTCAATTTGCGTCTTTATATAGTTCAGATCGATACTTTTACCGCACGTAATCGACTCGTGATCGTCATAATCGTCCGGGGACAGATTCAGGTATTTGGCGAAATTGATAGAACGCAAGGCTTCCTTGTATGATTGGGAAATTTCCGTAAAAGAGTTTTTTATGCGGCCAACGCCTACTTGGACGTAAAAATTATTCTGCTTGATGCTGCTGCGAATGGCGTGCATAAAGGTCGAGACATGAGACTTAATTGCTTCCTGCGATAGTTTTTGATCAAATTTTAAAAGTACAGCCCAAATACCGTTTTCAACTACCGCTACGCGAACATGAACATCATCTGAAACTACCTTTTGGATGATATTGTTCATGCTGATGGAATATATTGTTGTTTCAACCTCCTGGACCGAGCAGCTGTTATTGTGAACCAGAAGCACTGCCAGCATGACAAACTGACCCTCTCCCCGGAGCTTGGAGTTAATGCGGCTAAGGTAGTCTACTACCGAATCATTGGAAGAATTGCGCCCCGAGACAACATCCAGAATAAGCTGATTCTCCATGACCGGCACGATGCCGTCGAGTGT
This sequence comes from uncultured Treponema sp., assembly GCA_964535235.1. Classification (GTDB taxonomy): domain Bacteria; phylum Spirochaetota; class Spirochaetia; order Treponematales; family Rectinemataceae; genus UBA2256. Next base: position 22,268 of record CAZHSK010000005.1, read on the forward strand.
AGTGCTGAGTTCATCGTTTACCAGAAGGGCTTGATTAAACGAAGAACTGAGGTACTCCACTTCGTTGCTGAACTTATTTTTTTCCACGCAGTCATGTGAAATGGAGCTGTCCAAGACCGAACTCATCAGATTGCGGATAGGCTTATAGATATAGTTGGAAATATAGATGGACAGACTGACGCTGAGCAGAAAAAGGACCAGAAGTATGGGGAAAACCGTTTTAAGGAGATTATTGACTCTTAACGCGGAGATGTCATTTTTATCTTCGTACACATAGGTCCAGCCTGATGTGGAAGAAGTTTTCTGGAAGAAGGTAGAACCTGATCCGGTAACATGTTCTTGGCTGGATTGTAGTGCTTGTTTTGCCCTACCCATTGATGAATCAAAAGGATAATTGCGTGCATCGGAGAAAACCGGATTCTTGTCCTTGTCGAATATCAGGATAGGCATATTCAAAGTGCCATCGCCTTGAACCAGATCATAAAATACATTGCTGTCCAATTTCAGGATGATGCTTCCCATGCGCTTTTTACCCGTGAGTGGAAAATCCCTGACCATATATACTGTTCCGCTCAAATTATAAAAACGGGTGGTAATATTCTGTACATCTGCAATTTCGATTGCAGTATGGGAAAGGCATAAATCCTGGACACTCAAATCTGGAAATTCCTTCAGTTGGAAAACAGGACGACTGGCTGAATAAATGGTATCGTTGTAGGGAATATATAAATATACATCTTGGATCAGATCGCTGTCTGTAGCGGTAGTTTTAAGAAGGTTCTGAATGGCAAAATTTCGATTCGTCCGACTAACGTTAGGCGCAACGACAGCGCTAAGAATATTGCCGTCCTTGGTAAGGTGATGGATGGTACCTTCTAGGAATTTTAAATAACTGTCCACGATGTCGCTGGTCTTGCTGAGCAAATTCTTGTTGGTATTGCTGTTTATCTCCGAAACGCTGGAAAAAATAACACCCCGGCTGAACAGGAAAAATGCCACCATCATAAGCAGCATCAGGACCAATAGGGCAAACAGAGTCCTGAAAAACACGCTTCTAAGCCGATACTCGGAAATCGGTTTGAGCTTTGTCATCCGGAATGCTCCAATAAGTCGGCGTAAAAAGGTCGCTAGCATGTAAAATTAGCTGAGTATTGGTTAGCAAGGGCATTTTGGGATCGTCGTGATTTTTTGTTTTTCAGCGGGTCTTTTCTCGTTAGTCGGCGATTCATGCAACACAATCGACTGCTCATATTATTTTTTTCCAATAATGCGCATGTCGTTTGAGGGTAAACCTGGGTAATTTACCTGTCAATAGATGATGATTGTCATAGATATGATAATGAGTAGCAATATTTTGAATAAATGGGACCAGAGGGAGTCGAACCCCCGACCTACTGCTTAGAAGGCAGTTGCTCTATCCAGTTGAGCTATGATCCCGTATTAGCACTCCGGGACGGGCGGACTGCTTGCAGCCCGCCTCGTCTCTGGGACTTCCCGAGAGCGTCACTGACTTCGGGACGGGCGGACTCGTAGAGCCCGCATCGTCTCACTGACGTCGCCAGTAGGCAATACGCTTCGGGACGGGCGGACTCGTAGAGCCCGCATCGTCTCACTGACGTCGCCAGTAG
>CAZHSK010000006.1:0-23385 GCA_964535235.1 uncultured Treponema sp.
AGCGACGGCCGAGTCTACTGGACTCGCAATGTATGGCTGAAACCCTTTTTATTGGAGTTTGGCTCAATATCCGAGGCGGCTAAAGCTCTCAGGTCGGTACAGCGAAACTGGGCTCCCTACCCCACACGATTGCATCGCAGAATGGCGCTCATAACCGAGGCTCTCCCTCCCCTCCCCCTCAAGCCAAAAACATTCCCCTTCGACGTGCCCGAGGCGCCCATGGGGGGATTCACCCTCCTGGATGAACACCTCCTATTAGGCTCCGCCCTCTGTTCGAGTCCCTTTCCCAACGGGGAATTCTCTTTTGTGGAAGACAGGGTAGGACCGCCCTCGCGGGCATACCGCAAGCTCTGGGAGGCCCTGGTTATGGCGGGCAGCCGTCCCGGCGAGGGGGATTTTTGCCTGGATGCGGGAGCCAGCCCGGGGGGCTGGACCTGGGCGCTCGCGGGCATGGGGGCGAGAGTGCTCGCGGTGGACAGGGCCGCCCTGGATTCCTCGGTGGCAGCCTTGCCGGGGGTGGAATATTTAAGGCACGATGCCTTCACCCTCAAGCCTAAAGAAATCGGGCCCGTGGACTGGCTCTGCTCGGATGTGATCTGCTATCCCGAAGCGCTCTACGAGTGGGTTTGCCAATGGATGGAGTCAGGTTTGGCCAGGAATTATGTCTGTACAATAAAAATGCAGGGAAGCGCTTTCGACAGGGAGGCTTGCGAACTATTCGCCGGCATACCGGGGTCCAAACTTCTCCACCTTTGGCATAACCGACACGAACTCACATGGATAAATCTGGAAGCCTCGGAAGCTTGATACCCCCTAGGGTTTCAGACTTTCTTGAGGAAGATTATATCGGCGCCGGCGCCTAGAAGGGCAACCAGAAGACTTACTATGAGTCCTGCGACCAGGACCCCGCCTACAATGGCCAGAATGGCCTTTTTCCTATCCATGCCCAGAACCCAGGCTCCGAGGGTTCCAGTCCAGGCTCCGGTAACGGGGAAGGGAATGGCGACGAATACCAAGAGTCCCCAGTAGCCATAGCGCTCCACCTTGCCGTGCACCTTTCCCCTGGCCCTTTCCACAAAGCGGTCGAAAAAGCGGCGATAGAAGGTCAGTCTGTAGAGAAGCTTGTGTACAGTGGAGAGAAAGATAAAAGCGATGAATGGCACCAGGGCATTGAGTCCGATGCAGAATATCGCGGCGGGCAGGAGGTCCATTCCAGCCAATACGGCGTAAGGTATGGCACCTCTGAGCTCCGATATGGGCAGAAGGGCGAGCAATCCGGAGTAGATGAGGGTTTTATCCATCGGGCTGGAGTATACCCGCTAAGGCGGATAAGAAACAACGGGTGGGTCTTTGTTTCAGGCCGAGAGAAATGCGGTAACAAGATCCCTCAGGAATGAGTTTTTAGGCTGTATCCATTGGATGCCGGGCAGGGCCCTGAAGAAGGTCATCTGCCGTTTGGCATACTGGAGACTGTGAAGGGCTATGGCCTCGGCGATGCTGGCATTGTCGGCACCCTCCATCTCAAAAAACTCCCTGTAACCGATAGCCCTGAATGCAGGAGAGGTGGCATCGTAGCCTTGGCTGCGCAAGGCTTTGATTTCATCGGGAAGGCCTAGATCAAACATGGCCTTCACCCTGGCGCGGATTCGATCTGCAAGCTCTTGCCTGGGGCGTTGAATGCCCACGACAAGGAATTCGTACTCAGCTCGAGGTACGGATTTAGGGGCGAAGAAGGAAGGCGGCTTCCCGCTGGTCCTGAGTATTTCCACAGCCCTGGTAAGCCTATAGGTATCCCTTTCGTGAATCCTCGCAGCGCTTTCAGGATCCTTGGCGTGGAGTTCATCCCTCAGGGCTTGGCTGCCTAGCGTTTCCAAATCCGATGCCACCTGGGCTCTGATCAGGGCATTCGAAGGCGGGGCGCCCGGGATGCCGCAAATAAAGTTTTTAAGGTAGAAGCCGGTGCCCCCGGAGACCACGGGCAGCGCAGCCCGGGCGCCCGAAGCGGCACAAACCGCATCGGCGAGGCCCACGAAGTCGCCTGCCGTATAGTGTTCGCCGGGATTCCTTATGTCGATAAGCTCGTGGACAAGCCTGGCTCGCAGTGGGACATCGGGCTTCGCCGTGCCAATGTCCAGGCCCCTGTAGGCCTGCATTGAATCGGCGCTTATGATCGTCGCAGACCTGTATTCCTGCCCCCGAGCCAATCCGCTGAAGGGAAAAAAGTTCGGAGCCCCCCGGCCGAACAGGTCGTCGAGGAGCTCCGTCTTGCCCGACCCCGTTGGGCCGGTGAGGATTACTACTTTAGTTGGATACGAATCGATAGTCCACCTGCTTGTTGAAAAGCTGGGAAGCGGAGAGTGAAACAACCTTGCCGTTGTTCTTTTCCACATCCGGGGTTTTCAGCACTGCCAGCTGAAAGGCTCGCCTATTGATGGCCACGGCGAGTTCGTAGGAATTGGTGTTGTAATTGATGAGTTCCTCGAGGGGAATGATCATTTCATAGACTCCTTGTAGTCTCTTGCGGGCTTGAGTCTCACAGGCCCAGCTCTCCCAGGCGCCTGTCCAAGTCGTTCAAAAGGCTGGAAGCCTCGTATTCCTTGGATAGGGACTCTTTCTGGTTCTTGTCCCTATGGATCTCATCCAGGGCAAGCAGGCCAGTCACCAGGGAAAGCTTTAGCGGATCGACGATTTTCATCTGGCTGGACACCGCAGAGAGCCTTTTTTTCAGCTCATCCACGAGACCGTGTATGTAATCCGGATCCTCATCCGTCCTGATGGTAAATGAGACGCCCAGGATTTCGATGGGGATGACCTGGGCAGGAGCCTTGGAAGCTTCCTGACCTTTGGATTCAGAATATGTCGAACTCATTCCCCTCTCCAGCTCCGTCTCTGTCGCCCTTCGGAAGCTCATCCTTGGCCGTTTCGGGTATGGAAATACCCATCACCAGATCCTCAAAGGCATCTAGTTTATCCAAGGCACGGGAAAGCCCTTCTTCGATCCTGGCCTGCTCGTGCTTGAGCTGCTCGGCCTTGGCCTCCAGCTCTGAAACCTTTCGCTCCGCCAGGGTTGCCTGTTCCTTATACGCCAAGCTTTCGGCCTCGGAGGCCTTGGCTTTTTGCTCGGCCTCGGCTAGGGCAGCTTCCAGCTCTCCAAGTTTTGCTTCCGAAACCTTGGCGTTCACGGAAGAGTTCTGGGTATTCTTCTCGAGCTCGGCATAGGCTGAACGCAGCTGTTCTTCGTTTCGGGCGGACTCCGCCAGTCTTTGCTCGAGTTCGGCGTTTTCCTTTCTGAGTTTTTCAATAAGGTCGACTGCCTTTTCCACCCGCGCCTCGAGGGCGCGGATCTGCTCGAGACTTACCACGGCCTTATGCCTGCAGCGCCGCTTTCGCCTTTTCGACGACAGCGGTGAAGGCGGCGGGATCGGTGATGGCCAGATCGGCCAGAAGCTTTCTGTTCACTTCAATCCCTGCCTTGGCCATGCCCTCCACAAAACGGCTGTAATTGATATCCTGGGCCCTGCATGCCGCGTTGATTCTGGCGATCCAGAGAGTTCTGAACACGCCCTTCTTGTCTCTCCTGTCCTTGTAAGCATCCGAGAGAGCCTTGGCGACCGCGTCCTTGGCGACCTTATAGTTGGAGTGGCGGCGGCCCCAATAGCCCTTCGCCAATTTCAATATTTTCTTGCGGTGATCCTTCCGCCTGGTGCCGTCTACTGCTCTTGACATTCTTATTCTCCTATAAAGCCCAGTTTAGCCGTTGGGCAGAAGCTTTTTCTTGATCTGGTGCACGGGGCCGGCGGCCACGAAGCCCGCCTTTCTCAGATTTCTCTTGCGTTTGGTTGTTTTCTTGGTGAGTATATGGCGAAGGTTCATTTTCTTGTATTTTACCTTGCCGTTGGCGGTGAGGCTAAAGCGTTTGCTAGCGGCCTTCTTCGTCTTCATCTTGGGCATGATCTACCGTCCTTCTCGTCGTTTCATGGATTGGCGGCTGGTTCGGGAACCGGGGATCCCGACACTGCCGGCTTCTTAATAATCGTAGCCTTGGGCTGTAGCACCATGGACATGAACCGGCCTTCCATAAGGGGCAGCCTTTCCACAATGTAAAAGCCTTCCAGCTTGACAAGTATCTTCTTGAGAATCTCCTCCCCTATCTCGGTGTGCGCCAGTTCCCGACCCCGGAACCTTATGGTGACCTTGACCTTGTTGCCCTGCTCCAGGAAAGACCTGATATGCTCGGACTTGAAGTCCAGGTCGTGACCGGCGATCTTGGGCTGCATACGGATTTCCTTAAGCTCAGTGGCCTTGGTATGCTTCTTGGCGTCCTTGATCTTTTTTTCCTGCTCGAACTTGAACTTGCCATAGTTCAGCAGTTTGCACACGGGGGGTACCGACTGTGGGGCGACTTCCACGAGATCCAGTCCTAACTCCCTGGCGATCCTGATCGCTTCCAGGGTTGGAATGATTCCGCGCTGCTCTCCCTTATCATCGATAAGCCTTACTTCGCGCACGCGGATCTGCTCGTTGATCCGCAAGTCCTTGTCTGCCAACTGACCTCCTAAAAGGAACCCGGATTCCGTAACGGGGGTCGGAATACGAATTCTAAGGATCCGCAAGGGCCCGCGGTTGATCGGGCTCTCCGAATCGGCGCGTATGTTACCATATAATTACAAAGGAAGTCTATGCTTTACCAGCCGATCCGAGGACCTCTAGATTCTTGTGCATATACAATTTTTTCAATTCATCCCGGGCAGGACCCAAATACTTACGTGGGTCGAACTCTTCGGGTTTTTCGGCCAGGACTTTTCTGATAAGGGCTGTCATGGCCAGTCTGCCGTCCGAATCGATGTTGATTTTGCATACCGCGCTGCTCGCGGCCTTCCTGAGCTGGTCTTCGGGGATTCCCACCGAATCTTTAAGCCTTCCGCCGTACTGCTCGATCATGTGCACGTAATTCATTGGAACGGAGGAAGATCCATGGAGGACGATGGGAAAGCCGGGGATGCGGCGCTCAATCTCCTGGAGTATGTCGAAGCGCAGGGGAGGAGGGATGAGGACGCCGTCGGCGTTGCGGGTGCACTGTTCGGGCTTGAACTTGGTCCTGCCGTGGCTTGTACCGATGGAGATGGCCAAGGAGTCTACGCCTGTCTTCCTGACAAAATCCTCCACCTCCTCAGGCCTCGTGTAATGGCTGTGCTCGGCTGAAACATCGTCTTCCACGCCAGCCAGAACGCCCAACTCGCCTTCCACTGACACATAGTCCTTGCGGGAATGGGCATAGTCGCAGACCTTCTTGGTGAGGGCCACATTCTCGTCATAGGGCAGATGGGAACCGTCTATCATGACAGAAGAAAAACCGCTTTCGATGCAATCCACGCAGAGCTCATAGCTGTCACCGTGATCCAGGTGAAGGACTATGGGTATGGGGTATCCAAGCTCCTTGGCATACTCCACGGCTCCCTTGGCCATGTTGCGCAGGAGGGTAGAGTTGGCGTACTTGCGCGCGCCTGAGGAAACCTGGAGAATCACAGGGCTCTTGGTTTCCACGCAAGCTTGGATTATGGCCTGCATCTGTTCCATGTTATTGAAATTATACGCTGGCAAGGCGTAGCCGCCGGCCACGGCCTTGGCGAAAAGATCTACCGTGTTGGAAAGGCCCAATTCCTTGTAACTTGTCATGATTCCTCCAGAAAGCTTCTCTCATTATGAATTTCCTGTTAATCTTATGGGCAGGTACGCAGGCCGTCAAGGAGGCCAGGCGCTGTAAGGAAAAGGAAGTATGGCCCGGCACAGCAATAATCCGCCTAAAAGCATCTCGCATGGTCCCGCGCCCAGCTCTGGCCTTGGACTCGGCCTTAGTCTCTTTCTCACCCTTATCCTGATACTAGGGGTGATTTTCCTTTCGTTGAGCTCATGCGACTCGGAGACCTCAGGACAGTCTTTCTCAGCCTTTATCGACGAAGCCTTCGCCGGGCTCTTCCCCGATGCCTCTGCCGCATTGGCCGCCAATCCCGGCCTTGTTCAGATATCAACGCCCGGCTCTCCAAAGGACAGCCCAGCTAAAAACAGCAAGACAGTGCCTAGTTTCCCCAATCTAAGCAGCCTGGAAGATAGCGCCCTTAACCTCGTTCAAGGATGGGAGAGCGGAAAGCCTCAGCCCAAGGTCCTCATCGCAAGCCCCCTGGCGGCAGCCCAACTGCTGAAGGCACAAAAAAGCCTGCGAAGCCTTCCCAGGCTTGTGGTACCCTTCGCCGCATCCTTGAGCCTCCCCAGCCCAATAGCCTGGGGCCTGGAATACGATTATCCTGCCGCGTATTCCGAACTGGGAGAAAAGGCTGCCCGACTATTGCAGCCTTCGGCGCCTTCCTCCAGAGTCTCATCCTCGACAAAAGTCGGCAGCTACTGTCTGGTAATCTTTGAAGCCAATATGCTCAGAGGGCGCGAGACTCTGGATGCCTTCGCGGAATCATTTGAAAAAATTGCCGGAGAGGATAGGCTGAAACTGGAAATAACAAGTCCCTACAGCACTGCGGCTGACAGGACGGGGGCCTTCAATCAGATTCTCGCCAATTATAAAGACACGGGAACATCGGGGCCGGCCGTGGTATTCTTCGCCACCGACAATCTCTTCGGCGTTGAAGAGGCCGTGAAAAACGCCACACTGTCCAGAAAGGACGGGCAAGGTGACCTACCGGCATACTTCGCCGACTGCGGCTCCTGGGGCAAAGGCCGGGCCGATTCTCGGCTCTTCGCTTGGCGTATAGAAGCCGACGAAGCCCGGCTTGTACGCGCAGGGAGTAAAGCCGCCCGCAGCCTTTTAAAGTCCGGGGCTGGCGCAGATCAAGAATCGGACAAGGACGAGATGGGGCTCAGTCTTGTCCCCCTGCGCATCATCTCCCAGGGGAAAAAATAGCCTGAGCTCTTCTTTGCAGCTTCTCCTCCAGCACTGCCGCATCCAGACCCAGAGCTCTCGCGGCCGCATGAAGGGTTCTTTCTATGTCCAGGGGCGTGGAAGCCTTGCCTCTGCTCGGCACCGGATTCATGTAGGGGGCATCGGTCTCCAGGAGAATTCTCTCCGCTCCGGCGAGCGTCAGTGACTCCATCAGTGGTCCTCCACCCTTATAACTGATATTGCCCGCAAAGGACAGAAGACAGCCAGCCCTTAAAAAAGCCTCCGCCTCGCCAGGTCCGTAGCCGAAACAATGAATTATGACGGGGCTTCTGCCGGCCAAAGCCGAGACCACCCCAAAAGTATCCTCGAAGGCTTGGCGCGAATGGACGATAAGGGGAAGTCCGCGATCTTCGGCCAGAGTTGCCTGGGCTTCAAAGAGAGAAATCTGCTTTTCCCTTTCGGCTTCCATATGGTAATAGTCCAGGCCGCATTCTCCCAAAGCACTGCATTCAGGCCTGGCGAGATCCTCCTCAAGGAGTGCGAGTGAGCTGTGCGGATCAGCGAAGGAGTCATTACCCGGCCATAGACCGGCGCTGAAGCGTAGAAATGGATAGGCTCCAAAGCGCTCCAGCCTCGCAGATAAATCCCCTGGCCTTGTGCCGATATCAACGATAAAAGCCCTTGTCCTCACGCCCGCTTCCCCTTTCCCCGCGGCATCCCAGCTATCCTGATAGACTTTCAATACGCCTTCAAGGCTCGGCATGCCCAGGCGCTGGCCTACATGGTCCAAATGGGCGTGGGTATCGGTCACAGGTTTTGAAAACCCAGGAATTTCAGGGCTCGGCATTGCGTTCTATCGCGAAGACAAGCCCTTCGCCTTCCTTGCCTATCCGCACCGTATCGCCCTCGCCCAGTTCTCCTGAGAGAATGTACTTTGAGAGAGGATTCTCCAGGAGGGCTTGTATCGCCCGCTTGAGCGGCCTTGCCCCAAACCTCCTGTCATAGCCCTCGGAGGCTATGAAGGCCTTGGCCTCGGGAAGTACTTCGATATCCACTTCCCTCTCCTGGAGCCTCGAGGCCAGCTCCTTGAGCCGCAGCTCCGCAATTGCGCTTATCATGCTTTCGGATAACCGCTCAAAGAGCACTGTCTCATCGATGCGGTTTAAAAATTCAGGCTTGAAATGCACCTTGAGCAGGCTGTCGATGTCCTTACGGACAGCCTCCATGCTCTCAGCCTCGAGAATAAGCTCAGACCCTATATTGCTGGTCATAATGATAATCGCATTCCTGAAGTCCACTACCCTACCCTGGCCGTCGGTAAGGCGCCCATCGTCCAGGGTCTGAAGAAGGACATTGAAGACTTCCGGATGGGCTTTTTCGACTTCGTCGAAGAGAATAACCGAGTAAGGTCTTCTGCGCACCGCCTCTGTGAGTTGGCCTCCCTCCTCGTAGCCCACATAACCGGGAGGAGCGCCTATGAGCCTGGAAACGGCATGTTTTTCCATATACTCGCTCATATCTATACGGGTTAGGGACTTTTCGTCGTTGAAAAGAAACTCCGCCAGCGCCTTGGCCAGTTCCGTCTTGCCCACACCTGTGGGACCAAGGAAGAGAAAAGAGCCCAAGGGCCTGCGAGGATCCGAAAGACCCGCCCTATTGCGCCGTATGGCATCGGCTACAGCGCCGAGCGCTCTGTCCTGGCCGATTACTCTCCGTGACAGCTGGGATTCCAGGTCCACGTATTTCTTGGATTCGCTGGAGAGCATCTTGGACACGGGAATGCCAGTCCATGCCGAAACTACCCTGGCGATATCCTCCTCGGATACCTCCTCCCGCAGAAGCCTGGCCTCATCTTTTCCGGCCTTCATCTCCGCCGACAGTCCGTCCAGGTGCTTCTGGGCTTCCAGTAGCTTTCCATATTTTATCTCCGAGGCTGCCGCAAGGTTGCCTTCCCGCAGGTGGCGCTCCGACTCGAGCTTGTATTCCTCCACCTGCTGCTTGAGAGCCCTGATCGCTTCGATTTTTTTCTTCTCGGCGTCCCAGCGCAGCCTCATGGCATCCCGGCGATCCTTCAGCTCGGCTGTTTCTTCTTCCAATCTGCTTAAGCGTTCCAGGCTGGACTCGTCGCTTTCCTTTCTGAGTGCCTGGATTTCCATGGTCAGCTGAATGAGCTTGCGCTCAATCACATCCAGGTCTGTGGGCTGGCTTTCAATCTCCATTTTTAGCCGGCTGGCCGCCTCGTCCACCAGATCTATGGCCTTGTCGGGCAAAAAGCGGCTGGTTATATAGCGGTCCGACAGGCTGGCTGCGGCTATCAAGGCATCGTCCCTAATTCTCACCCCGTGATGGACTTCGTAGCGATCTTTCAAGCCCCTCAAGATAGCTATTGTGGATTCCACGCTGGGGGCGGCGCAGTATACAGGCTGGAAGCGTCGTTCCAGGGCTGCGTCCTTTTCTATATGCTTTCTGTACTCGTCCAGGGTGGTGGCGCCAATGGCCCTCAGCTCTCCCCTGGCCAAGGCCGGTTTGAGAAGATTCGAGGCATCCATAGCTCCCTCGGCCGCCCCAGCGCCCACCAAGGTATGGAGTTCGTCTATGAAAAGTATTATGGCCCCGTCGGATTTCTGTATTTCCTCTATAACCGCCTTGAGCCTTTCTTCAAACTCGCCGCGGAATTTGGCTCCGGCCAGGAGGGAACCCAGATCCAGGGCGAGCAGCTTTCTCTGCCTGAGGCTTTCGGGCACATCGCCTGCGACAATACGCTTGGCCAAGCCTTCCACGATGGCTGTCTTACCTACCCCCGGCTCTCCTATTATCACTGGATTGTTCTTGGTTCGCCTGGACAAGACCTGCATTACGCGTCGGATTTCCTCGTCCCTGCCGATGACCGGATCCAGCTTATCGGCCCTGGCCAAGGCGGTGAGGTCCCTGGTATAGCGTTCCAGTACTCTGTACTTCTCCTCCGCATCCTGGTCGCTAGCCCTTCTGGAGCCGCGTATCGACACTAAAGCGGAGAGAATTCTGTCCTTGCTTATTCCCTGGGCCTTGAGGAGGGCAGAAACGGCGCCCTCGACAGCCAGTATGCCCAAAAAAAGATGCTCGGAGGCCACAAAATCGTCCTTGAGCGCGGCGGCCTCAGCCTCCGCCTTGGCCAAGGCCTTGGTTGCCTGCGCGGAAAGATAAGTCTGGGCGGCCGCGCCATAAGTTTTAGGCAGTTTTGCCACCAGGGACTCCACAGACTGAATGAGCGCGGCCTTGTCCACGCCGATTCTGTCCAATAGAGCGGGTACTACTCCCTCTTCCTGATCGAGGAGGGCGAGTATGAGATGTTCGTTCTCCACATTGGGGTTGTCCCTTCGTTGCGCGTGGGCGGAAGCCGCCCTGAGAGCCTCTTGGGCCTTTAAGGTGAATTTTTCGTAGTTCATAGGATTTCCTTAGTTAAAAGATACGCACTATGAAAGCAGAGGGCAAGCAAGGGCTATCTTTCGGATACCCCACAATCCTGCCTTGTGGGTCAGCGCTATTGTGGCTATCCTCGCCCGAAATCCTCTGCTAAACTTTTAAGATGGAACAGACATTCAAGGCAGTCGTACTGCACGGTTTTTCCAATGAAGAAGCCCTGGCGCTGATGAGGGCGGCCAAAGCGCTCAAGCTTCCAGGACCATCCCCGGCCTTCGCCATGACCACCCCGATTACTGTGGAATGGAAGGTCGGCGACCTGCTGGAGCACCTGGCCGAAGAGCATGGCGCCATGATGTCGAGAACTCAAAAAGGGCAATGAGGGAACATTACAAGGCTTAAAGAGCCCGATTCATTCTGGATCGAAATCGGGAATCTTGGTCTTGAGCGCTGCGATAAAATCCTCGCCCTTGGATCCCCGCTTCAAGGCGACAAACACGACATTGTCCCTTCCGGAAATAGTACCCAGAACATCCTCCATGCCCATGTTGTCGATGGCCAAGGCCATGGAATCTGAATGGCCGGAGAATGTCCTCACCACAACGAGACTGTCGTTCCAATCCACCGAGACATAGCCCCTCAAAAAATCCTGGATGGAGTGCTTTTCCGATTCTTTGCGTTCTTCTTCGGAAGGCATGGTGTAGTAGTAGCCGCTGTGTCCATCGGCCACCTTGCCCACCTTGAGATATTTGAGGTCCCTGGACAGGGTAGCCTGGGTGACCGAATACCCAGACTCGGCGAGGAATTGAAGCAGCGAATCCTGAGAGTCTATGCGATGAGTCTTGATGAGCGATTTCACAACCTTGAGGCGTTCCAGTCTTTCTTTCATAATTTTAATGTCTCCATTAACCTTCCGAGCCTGGGAATAGTATTGCATAAATATTGAATTTTCTCAAGGAGTTACTCCCCTAGCATCGCACTCACGGACGCAAGCCTCTCTTAAGTCTGGCCTGCAGCCTGTGCATGAAAATATCCCAATTGGTCTTGTCGGAAAAAAAACCCGCAGTGGCGCGGTAACCCGATTCAAAAAGTGCGGTATAGGTAGCATCCCCAGTTTCGATATCGAACTGTGTCATTGGAACTCCCATGTCATCGATAAACACCGTCCTGCCCTTGCTCTTCTCCCTATACGGCACAAGCTGGTCCTGTACCATGGTCAGGGTTTCGAACAGAGCTCCGACATAATCCACCAGTCCCCTTACTTCCTTATACTTCTGCGCCTGATTCGAGCTGTAGAGAAAAAACCCCAGGGTTTCCGAATTCACTTCCCCCGCCTTTCTCCTCCCATAACGAGAATCGTCGAAGAGCTCAATGGGATAATTCCACAAGAGTCCGCCATCGGCAAAGACTTGACTATCTTCCGTGCCGGGATACTGGAAGCTGATCGCCTCGAAAAAGAGGGGGATGGACATGGATATGCGTACCGCAAGCGCCACCTCCATATCGGGGGTGGTTTCGAAGGAAAACACCCTGCTTCTTCTATTGGAAATATCGGTTCCGGTGATATAGAGATCCAGAAAGGCTTTACCGTCCTTATGCAGGTTTGGCGTTCTGAAATCCCTAAACGTGTAAACTTCCTTAGCTTGGGAAAAGCGCTCGGCTATGACGGTTCTAAGCCACTGGTAGAGGTAATCGCTGGAATACCAGCCCTTCTCCTGAACAAGCCTTATGGAGCACTGGAGGTTTTTGAAGAGACCATGTGATTGGAGCCCTTGGCCGATGAGGCTCTTTCCGAAAAACCCCTTGTCCTCATCCTTCAAATCGCCTTCGGCGGGCACCTGGCGATACTCCAGGCTGTCACCCACGTTCTTGAGTTCGGCGTAGCTTTCAAAGTTGAGGGAAAGGATGGCCGCGGTTATCGCCCCCGCCGAAGTGCCCGCCACCCGCTGCACAGGCCTCAGAAGTCCGTTTTCATAAAGATATTTGATGGCGCCCAAGTATGCCGCGCCTCTTACCCCGCCGCCCTTGAATACCAGGTTTCTGTACTGTGGCATACCTGTGATCTCCCCCAATTGGGGCGGAATATCGCTACCCGTCCCCGTGGAAGACAGCATACAACTCCCGGGTGTTGAACAGGAAGGGCTAAAAGAGTTAGCGTTGCCTCCATGAATCATGACTGGCTGGATGAAATGGCCCAAAGAGTACGCAGCTTGCCTGACAGCGCCGATGCCGCAGTGCTAGAGACCCTGAACGATAAAGGCCTGTTGCCCTTTGCCGTTCCGGAGTATTGGCTCAAGCTGGCATCGGAGGATTACAGAAACTGCAGGAAGGACGAGGAAGGCCGTCCCCTGGATCCCCTTCTCGCCCAAGCCCTGCCATCGGAAGCGGAGTTCGCTTCTTTATCTGTGGAAACCGATGACCCTCTTTGCGAAAAGCGTTACTCTCCCCTGCCCCGCCTGGTTCACCAATACCCTTCCCGGATTCTAATACGGGCTACCGGCGAGTGCCCTCTCTTCTGCAGGCATTGCTTTCGCCGCAACCTCATTCCATCGGAACGCAGCTTTATTAGGGAAGAAGATATTCTACATATCAGAGATTACCTGGCGACTCATGAGGAGGTACGGGAAGTCCTGGTCTCCGGGGGCGATCCCTTGAGCGCTTCCAATACAGCCCTGGAAGGACTTTTCCAAGCGCTTCGGGAGGGAAGACCGGGCATTCTCATAAGGCTCTGCACCCGGGCTCCGGTGAGCCTGCCATCCAGGGTGGATTCGGAACTCCTCTCCATGCTAGCCAGGTATAAACCCCTCAAAGTGGTGATCCAGGTCAACCATCGCAATGAATTATCCGAGGCCTGCCGGGCTGCCATAGAAGCTATTCTCTCCAATGGTATTCAGGTGAGAAGTCAGACTGTCCTCTTGAAGGGAATAAACGATTCTGCCGATGCCCTGGAAGCCCTTTTCTCCGACCTAGCCCGACTTGGCGCGGACCCCTACTATTTATTCCAGGGCGACCTGGCCAGGGGCAGCGCCCATTTCAGGGTAGCCCTGTCCAAAGGGCTTGGTATTTATGAAGAGCTCCGGAAACGGCTCTCGGGCCTGGAACTGCCCCGCTTTGCGGTGGACGCCCCCGGCGGAGGTGGAAAGCTCTATCTTCCGGAAAGTCTGGCTGGAAAAGAGAAAAACGAGGAGGGCGCATTCTGGCTGCTGCGATCGCCCGACGGAAGCCTGTACCGCTATCCAGAAGAGCGCTGAGGCGCTGAAGGGCCAGCCACATCAGCGCTTAGGCAAAGATCATTCCCATTCGATCGTGGCCGGGGGCTTGGATGAAATATCGTAGACCACCCGTCCCACGGAAGGTACCCTGTTGGTGATAGCCGAGGATATGGCGATTATGTCCTGGGAATCGAAGGGATAGACATCGGCGGTCATGCCGTCGGTGCTCATCACCGCTCTGAGGGCAACCACATAGCCATATTTTCTTTCGTCCCCCGCCACACCCACTGAGCGAAGAGGCAGGAGCACGCAAAAAGCTTGCCATATCTTGTCATAAAGACCCCTAGCCCGCAGTTCGGCTATATAGATGGCGTCGGCTTCCCTCAAAATATCGCATTTATCTTTGGTAACCTCGCCCAGGATGCGTACTCCCAGGCCTGGTCCAGGGAAGGGGTGCCTTCCCACGACGGCATGGGGAAGTCCCAGTAGCCTGCCCAAGGCCCGCACCTCGTCCTTGTAGAGCCTGTCCAGGGGTTCTATGACTCTTCCCTGGGCTCTCTTTTTCTCCACCAAAGGGCTGCGTACGTTGTGGTGGCTTTTTATCACCTGGGCTTTCTTGCCAACGCCCTTGCCCGATTCTATAAGGTCCGTATAGAGAGTGCCCTGGACAAGGAAGGCTTCGGGGATGCCCAGCCTGGCCACCTCCCGCTCCTGTATCGTGATGAACAGATCTCCGATGATTTTTCGCTTTTTTTCAGGATCATCCTGGCCTGCCAGGGCCGACAGAAACTCCGATTCAGCATCCACCCTATGCAGGTGCCGGGCCCCAAGGGAGGAGAGGTTGCCCATCACTTCCTCACTCTCCGCCTTTCTCATGAGACCGGTGTCTATGTAGAGCAGGTGGACCTGCTCGGGCTTGAGAATCTTGAGCAAGAAGGCTCCAGCCACGGTGGAATCCACGCCTCCCGATATTAGAAGGAGTGCGGGCTCCTCGCCTACCCGCGCGCGAATAATCTTGGCTTCCTGTTCGAGGTAGGCTTCCATGGTCCAGCCCTGGCCGGCCTTACAGATGCCCCTTACGAAATTGCCCAATATCGTCATGCCGAACTCGCAATGACTCACCTCGGGATGAAACTGCACTCCCCAGCGCAGGCCGCTTTCGTGGGCCAGGGCTGCGGGAATTTCCCCTTCCGATTCTGCGATGACAGCCCAGCCCTGGCCCGGCTTGGAAACAGAGTCCCCATGGCTCATCCAGCTTAAAAAATGGGCGCCTACTCCGGCGAACAATGGGTCTCCAAGCGCCTTTTCACCTAGCCTCACCGGCTTGGCACCGTATTCCCGCTCAGGCAGTCGCTGTACCTGGCCGCCTGAATCCAAGGTCATACGCTGTATGCCGTAGCAGATGCCCAAGATGGGCAAGCCCGCCGCATACACGGAAGGATCGGACAGAGGAGCCTCCTGGTCATAGGCACTGTAGGGGGAGCCCGACATAATGATGCCCACGGCGTCGGTCAGGACTGAAGGGTTTAAGGAAGATTCTCCGGAGACAATCTCGGAGAATACCCCCAACTCCCTCACCCTGCGGCCGATGAGCTGCGTATACTGGCTGCCGTAATCGAGGATCAGGATCTTGTCCACGGACTCTCCCTCACTATGGTCTGCTGCCTGTCGGAACCCACCGAAATGATGGATACCGGCGTTTCGGTGAACTCTTCGATAAATTCCACATACTCCCTTGCCCTCAGGGGGAGCTCGTCCCAGGAACGGACGGCGTCTATGCGAGTATTCCACCCTGGGAACTTCTTGAGCACGGGCACGGCCGATTCGAGCTTTCGCACCGAGGCGGGGAAATCCTCCACCACCTTGCCATCGATCTTGTAGGCAACGCAGGCCTCAAACTCTGGAAGGCTGTCGTAGACATCGATGTGGGTGAGCACAAGGCGATCTATGGAATTGACGATGCAGGCATAGCGGAGGGCTACCAGATCCAGATAGCCGCAGCGGCGGGGGCGGCCCGTGGTAACCCCGTACTCGTTGCCCGTGGTGCGGATAAAGTTGGAGAGCGACCCCGGGGAGTCGTCGGCGAACTCGGTGGGAAAGGGGCCATTGCCCACCCTGGTGGTATAGGCTTTGAACACGCCTAAAATCCTGTCCACCTTCTTCAATCCTATGCCGCCCTGGGCCGCCGCCCCCGCCGCGCAGGACATGCCCGACGAGACGAAGGGATAGCTGCCCGTATCTATATCCAGCAGCGCACCTTGGGCTCCTTCGAAAAGAGTCCAGACGTTCTTGTGCCTGTAAAGGTAGGAACTGGCGTCCACGGCCATGGGCAGGAGCCGCTCCCTCCAGGTATCCAGAAATGCCTTGTCCTCGGCGCTAAGGTTCTGGAGCCTTTCGGGATCGTCTATATCAGCTAGCCGGATTCCATCCCGGGAAGCCTTGAGGGAATAGGCTATGCCTATGCCTCTACCGGTAGTGCCGATGGGTTTTTTCCGCTTGGCATCGATCTCCTTGTCCAGAATCTTGTAGCTGGGCAGAACCAGATGAGCCCTATCGGAGATAAGGACCCTTCCCTCCCAATCTATACCCTTCTCCTCTAAATCCCGGAGTTCTGAGAAGAGAGCTTCGGGGTCCACCACCATGCCGCTCCCAAGGATGACCGTCTTGTCGGAGTAGAGGATGCCAGAAGGTACGAGATGGAGGGCGTACTTAGTACCCGAAAGGACAATGGTATGCCCCGCATTGGCTCCGCCGGAAAAGCGCACGACAATTCCCGCCTCGTGGGCGAGATAGTCGACGATTTTCCCCTTACCCTCGTCGCCCCACTGGGCCCCTATTATCACTACGTTCATCCGCTGCTCCTCGTTGGTAATTCAATCAGAAATAATTCTACGTCTCCCGAGTAAAGCCGGGGACAATTATCCGAAGTGCACGGTGGAAATTCAACCGGCCTCAGCGCTTTCTGGCGAACACTCTATAGTTGATTTCAGGAAAAAGGTTGTTCTTTCGCTCAAGGCTTGTGAGCCATTCCGTGTCCACTGTATTGGCGCAGAGCATTTCGAAAATCTTGGTGAAGTTGCCCACCGATTCCTCTATCTGCCTCCGGGCGAAGTCGCCAGACTGCCCCGACCTTAAGAGGAGCGGCCAATCGGAGGACATGGTAAGAAGGGCTTCCCTGGCACCCTGGTTGAGAATCCTCTCCCTCAAGCCCGATTCATCGGGAAAGCGCTCGGCGAGCTCGGTCATGCGCTCTATGGTCTGGCGGCTGTGCCTATGCACCCAGTCGTTGGAACCGTCCAGCCAGACTTCCGCATAGCCCCCCTCTCCCCAAGAGGAAAATTCGGGTTCCGAAACGGGCAGGTCCGCTAAACCCCTCTCATACTCGCTCAAGGTGACGAACTGAAGCTCTTCGGATTCTTTTTTCCTGTGCGCGGCCCTGAAGAGGGCTTCCAGGAAGAGAGGGCCTTCGAACCACCAATGACCAAATAGTTCTGCATCGTAGGGACATACGATGAGCGGTTTTTTATCCTGCATCCAGCGCTCGGCAGCCCTGGAGGACGCCCTGCGGTCCGAAAGGAAGGCATGGGCATGTTCTACTACCCTGGCCGACGCGGCCAATGGCTCATACGGACGTTTTCTGTCCGTGCGGCCGGTTATAGCCCAGTACTTGAAGCCCGTAAAACCCCGCTCAACCCCTTGTCCGAGATAAGGAGCCACATAGCCCGGTTCCAGATCGTAGCCGATATCCCTGTAAAAATCCCTGTACACCGGATCTGCGGGATAGCCTTCGGTCTCAGACCAGACAGCCTTGGTAGCTCCCGCATCCCGCACAAAAAGGCTCAATCCCGAGGGGCTGCGGAGAGGAGAGTAGGACCCATAGGGAGGCACCGGCTTGCCCAAGAGAGCTCCCCTGGTGGTGACTATGCTGTAATGGATGTTGTAATTCTTGAGCATTTCTCCCAAGCCCGGATACCAGCCGAACTGGGGCATCCAGAAGCCCTGTGGCACCGGTCCGAAGGCTGTGCGATGAGCGATTATGGCTGTTTCTATCTGGGCGAGAATGGCCTGTGGTGCGTCCTGATAAAGAGGCAGGAAGGCATGGGTAGCCGCGCTGGTGAGTAGATCTATCTTTCCACGCTTGTAGTAGTAGTCGAAGCCCATGAGAATATTTCTAAAATAAAGCTGCTCAAAATCTTCCTTGTTTTTCTTGTATAAATCTTCATACAGCTGGGTTAAAGGATAAAATACTCCGTCCCCGTTGAGCCGCTTCTTTTCCAACGCGGCCAGATCCAATTGGGTATCCAAGTAGCGGACGTAACGCTCGCAGAGCAGTTTGTCCGAAAGCATGGCCAGAAGGGTGGGCGACATGGATAGGCTAAGCTTGAAGGGGATAGAGTCGGCGTCCAGCTTTCTGAATAGTCGTAAAAGAGGAAGGTAGGTTTCAGAAATCGCTTCGAAAAGCCATCGCTCCTCGAAAAATGCCTCGTACTCGGGCTTGCGCACAAAGGGTAAGTGGGCGTTGAGCACTAAGGCGATGGAGGGCTTGTTCATCACGCGCACTTATTCCTCATCGGCTCCGAGAATTCTGCTGGGATTATCCAGGCTTGTCTCGGTTAAATGTAGTCCTTCCATGTCGGAGAGAATCAGAAGGCTTTTTGTCATCTGCGGTATCGTGGCAAGCCCATCGAGGTAATGCAGAGGCATCCTCACCTCGTTGGAGCGGGCCAGAACTTTTATTCTATCAGCCTTTCGCAGGCATAGGTCCACCCTGTAGGAATGCCCAGGTCTGGGAATATTTATATACCATTTCCAATCATCCAGGGTAATGTGGATATCGAAGAAACCCTTTTTATGGTCCTGCTCCGATTCTCTCTCCACAACCCGCAAAAAAAGACTCTCCGTTCCCTCTTCTTCGCTCAGTCCGGTCCTGCGCTGATCAGAAATGTCCCAATAGGCATAAATCCAGGAAGGATCCCTTGGCAAGGCTCGTATCATGGTTTCGTTGTAGCGGTCAGGAACGCAGGCAGAAATAGGGCTCGAATAGGGGCTGAATACACCGCCGGATAGCTTTTTCTCCTCCACGTGGCCGGTGCCATCGTGGCTGAATACCCTCTCCCTGTCGTCGTCCTCCAGAGCGGACACTATTTCCTCAATGATGAATGGGCGATCCAAGCCCTCGGGAATGTAGATGCCTATGCGCTCCGCCAGAAGCAGAAGCTCCTGGTCAGCAAGCAGTGAGAGCTTTTCCGGATTCACGGACCTATAGTGAAAAACCTAGCCTGGAATGTCAAGTATGGGATAGAGGCCCCGAAAGGCTCAGGAACCTTCTACAAAGGGCTCCGTAGCCTCTGATTCACCAGGGCTGCCAGGATTTTCTGAAGGGACGGGATGTTCCGCCGATACCCTTTTGCCCGTGGTTCGGCGTCTTCGCCTGGGTTTTTTAGGCTTTTGAACAGAAGATATACCAGAACTACGGTAGAGCATAAGCACCGCGGCCTCGAGGTCCACCCTGGGCGGATTCAAGGGCTGTATGAAGGCTCTGGCCGCCAGTAGAGCCTGACGGAATTTCTCGCCTGATTCCTCCATGCCGCCTAGCTCGGGAATAAGAAAGGATTTGAGAAAATGGGAAAGGATTACAGAAAGATTTTTGGATTTACCCGGAACGAGTACGTCGCCAGGCTCCTCCTGCTCGAATCCCGGAGGCTCCAGCCCCAGGCTATCCAGGGTTTTTAAATCAGCAAAAAGGCTGTTCGCATAGGGTATCTCCTCTCTCATTCGTTCCCAGACACGGGGCACGAAATAGTGGAGAATCCTGAATTCCACCAAGGCCCTCACAACCGACTCTGCCTTGCCGCAGGCGAGTATCTTGAAAAATTCCTCGGTCATGCGGGAAGGACTTACGCCGGCTAAAAGCCGGGAGTCCTTTTTAATAGCACGTTTGAGACTGAAGGGAATCGCAAAGCCACCGGCCACGCCATATTTGATGCAGCGGATTATCCTGACAGGATCTTCCTTGAATATAAGACCCAGGGGAATAACCGGCTTGACCTTCCCTGCCTTAAGATCCTTGTAACCTCCAACAAAATCCACCAGACTCAAGTCCGTGGGATCCAGGTAGAGGGCGTTGAATGTAAAATCCCTGCGCAGGGCATCCTCGTCTATGCTGCCAAACTCATTGCCCACCGAGCCGTTCTTGTTGGAACGGAAGGTGCTTACCTCAAATATCTGACTCCCCGCCGATATATGAACCAGTCTGAACCGTTTCCCTATTATGCGGGCATTTCTGAAAAGCTTCCTGATTTTTGCTGGGATTGCGTCGGTTACGAGATCGAAGTCCTTGGGTTTCTTGCCCTGCACAAGGTCCCTAACCGCACCGCCGACTATGAAAGCCTGGAACCCCTCCGATTTGAGTCGCTCCACGATGCGGAGCGCGTCCGGATCGATCATGGATTTTTGGATTCCGTGTTCCGCAGAAGTGTAGACTAGGGCTTTTTCGACCAATTTGCCTTTTTTGTCGCGAGAATACCGGATGAACACTTAAGAAGCCTCACTCGTTGGGCGATTATGCAATCATCCCTTGGTATTATGCAATATGCCGAGAAAACCATCCGGCTATATCGGAAATCACCTCGTCTCCGTTGAGTTCGTTTATACTTTCATGCCTGCCGCCCTCATAACAGCGGTGCTCGAAGTCTACGATGCCCAGTCCCTTGAAAACTTGGATCAGCCTTTCGTACCCAAGCCTTTTTCCAATTACCGGATCTTCGGAACCACAGAATAGATAGATGGGAAGATTGCCAGGTATGCTTTCCAGAAAACCGGGAGCGTACACAGTATCCAATCCCATCATGAGATCGGCATAAAACCCGTAACTGCATACGAAGTTGCACTTGGGATCGGCCAGATAGGCGTCCACAACCTCGGGATCCCTGCTGATCCAATCCGACCCTGTCCTGGCGTCTTTTACCGTCTTGTTATATGTCCCGAAGGTCATCTGCCTGGGCAGCACGGCAGGAGCGTGAGCTCCCTTAATACTCTTCCCCAAACCCACCACCAGCTTCCCGGCGGAGCTGAGGAGGGCGGAAGGTTTCTCCGGTGGAGCCGAAAGCACCACGCCTTCCAGATACTTGCCGAAAATGCTGCAGAGCCCCATACCCAAAAGGGCACCGAAAGAATGGCCAAAATAAAAAAGCGGTAGCCCGCCCTGTTCCTTGGCGGCAAAATCACCCAACTCCACCAAGTCGTCCAGCACTCGCCGGAAACCATCGTTGTCGGCCAAATAGCCTTTATTAGGCCCAGAGTCCGTATCGCCATGACCGCGCAAATCCGGCAGGTACACGGCGGCGCCCACTTCGGCCAGGGCCTCGGCCAGCTTTACAAACCTTCCTCCATGATCGTTCATACCATGGCCTATCACCACTGCGGCCTTCGCCGCCGTAGCAGGCAATGTGCGGGAATATGCTATGAGCTTCCCGTCCGAAGCCTTGAACTTCAACCCACTTTCTGTCATCCGAATCCCTCCGGGCATTCCAGACTTTTTTTGTATCCTGCCAAACGTCCTGCCAGGCAACTCGCAAAGCATCCTGCCAAGCATTCTGCAATTCTAGTATATGATGAGCCCTCCCGCTGCGCAATAAGCGCCTTTTGTAAAGGGGTGCTGGCATTTTTTGTCCCTGGAAGGCTATACTCGCCCTTAAAAGGGGCCGGCGAGTAATCAAGACAGAGGCCCACCAAGGAAAAGAGTGAAGACCTATATTTCCCGCGACAGGGACCACACGCTAGCCTTAGGCCGACTCATAGGAAGGTATGCGCCCGGAGGCTCGGTAATAGCCTTCAGAGGCGGACTGGGGGTAGGCAAGACCACCCTTAGCAAGGGCATAGCGCAGGGACTGGGCATTGAAGAGGAAATAAGTTCCCCTACGTTTACAATAATCTCGGAGTATTCAGGCAGATTGCTCCTTCGGCACATAGACGCATATAGGTTAAGGAGCGAAGCCGATTTTGAAGAGATTGGAGGATTGGAACTCCTGGGTGCCCCTGACTCCCTCTGCCTGATTGAATGGAGTGAGAAATTACCCGGCCTGGTGGACGAAACCACCGCGATCATTGAGATAGAGTACCTACCCGACGGCGCTCGAAAATTCCACCTGTCCGGAAACTGGCTGGAGGCCTTGCCACTATGAATATCCTACTCTTCGACTGCTCGACCGACCGGCTTTATGCCGGTCTGGCCAGAGGGGATGGAGTGCTCTTCAGCCAGGATAGGGAAGGCTCCCGGCACGCCGAACTTCTGCTGCCCGCCCTGGAGCATATTCTCTCCCAGGCCTCGGTATCGATGGCGGATATCGACCTTATCGCCTGCACCCAGGGACCTGGCTCATTTACCGGTCTTAGAATAGGCATAGCTACGGCCAAAGGCCTCTCTCTAGCCATAGGCAAGCCCTGGGTTCCTTTGCCTACTCTGGACTGCCTGGCGAAAAGCCTTTCTGGAGATCTTGCACCATACACGGATCCTTGTCCCCAGCGAAGCTCCACGGTTGTTCCCGTGCTGGACGCCAGGAAAAAGCGGCTTTACGCCGCAGTATACCGATCAGGGCATAGAGATACGGAGTACCTGGATATTTCCATAGAAGAGCTACTACGCCAGGTGGACGCCGATGAGGAAGTGAGTTTTTTGGGTCAGGCTGCGGAGCTCTTTACCGACTATTCACTGGAAAGGCCTGGATTCAGGGTAGAAGCCCTCAGTGCGCCTCGGCTTCTGGCCGCCATGGCCCTCTTGGCCCAGGAACGACTGGCCGCCACAGGACCCGCTACCGAGGATGAAGCCCCGCTCTACCTTAGAGAACCGGAAATAGGCTAGAATTTCTTGAGATAAATCCTTCTTCGCTTGTGCTGACGCTTGGAATAGTCCTTCCACATGCCCTGTACCGCCAGATTAGTCTCCAATTCAGGATTGGTCTCCGATTCCTTGATGCCGTTTTCGATGGCGCTGTAGTTGAGGGCTGTCATCAGAAGGGCTACCGCACCCCGGGCTTGATACTCCTTGCGTACCGCCACGAGCATCATATCGATCAGCGTGGGCTTTCGCAGAGCTAATAAAAGCCTGGCCCATCCCAGGGGGAAGAGCCTTCCCTTGGATTTGTAGAGAGCTTCCGAGAGGGAGGGTATAGTTATTGCGAAGCCGACGAGCTTGCCTTTTGCGTCCACCATGATTTTCGTAAACCGGGGATCCACGAAATTGAGATATTGATCGATATAAGCCTGAACTTGCCGGGGACTTAAGGGTGTTGTGCCGTAGAGCCCCGCATAGGCTTCATCCAGAAGTTCGAAAACCTGAGGTCCGAACTTGCCGATCAATTCCTTCTTGGTTTTCCATTCGTAGATGGAAATCCCCGAACGCTTGGAGATGAGTTCGTTTACTCTAAGCACTTTTTCCGGTATGGAGTCGGGGGTGCTCACCCTGAACTCCAACCAGTCCACCTCTTTGCCGTAGCCCAGTCTTTCCATGAAGGTCGGATAATAGGGGTAATTGTAAATGGTTGCGAAGGTGCCCTTCTCTCCAAAGCCCTCCACCAGCATCCCTTCCCTATCCAGATCGGTAAAACCCCAGGGGCCGTGGACGCCCTCCATACCTTTGGACTTGGCCCATTCCTCCACGGTGCCTACCAGGGCCGACGCCACTTCAAAATCTTCAATAAAGTCGATCCAGCCAAAGCGAGCCAGTTTCTTTCCCCATTTTTCCACAAAGCGGTGGTGAATGATGCCCGTGATTCGCCCCACCATCTTCCCCTCTTTCCAGGCTGTCCAGCACTTAGCGTCGCAGAATTCGAAGGCGGGATTCTTCTTGGGGTTAAGGGTGTTCATGTCATCGAAGAGAAATGAGGG
>CAZHSK010000007.1:0-2804 GCA_964535235.1 uncultured Treponema sp.
TCGGCTACACTGAAGAGAGGGCCGGAGAAATAGAACCGCACCATGAGCCTTCCTTGCGCCATAGAGATGCTATGGCAATGTATATTCACTTTTTTTAATACTGATCAAT
Source organism: uncultured Treponema sp. (assembly GCA_964535235.1). Classification (GTDB taxonomy): domain Bacteria; phylum Spirochaetota; class Spirochaetia; order Treponematales; family Rectinemataceae; genus UBA2256. The sequence goes on from CAZHSK010000007.1 coordinate 110, forward strand.
GATTCCATTATGGTTATCATTTTTTAAAAAAAGCAAGTAAAATTTATACTTGGTACGAAAAAAGCCCGGAGGATCCTGGAAGAAGGATCCCATTGAAGAGATCCCTCTGGGGTCGCATCCGGGCGATTACAAGTAATAGAGTATGCTAGTCGTTTTTCTCAGAGATTATTTCAGCCAGCTCCACGAGCTTTATAAATTCAGCCCTGTAGCCTTCGACATCCTTGCCCTTGGAATTCTGGGCTCTCTCCAGAAGCACTTTAAAGGAAGCGTCTCCCTTGTAAGGGCTGTCCCTGAGGAGCATGCCAAATTCGACCACGGCGCTGGCAAAGCGGAAATCCTCGTCGTTCTCCTCCAGGGGCTTGGCGAGTAGGGCGGCTTGTAACCGAGACTCCAGAAGCTTGCTCTCCTCCTGGCCATTGCCAGGTTCTTTGTAGCGAAGCCTGAAAACCGCGAGATCGTAGGAAGGAATCAGGTTGGTATTCTGGAATACCAGGGGGTCGGGGTTAACTGTGCCAGTGGGCGCTGCCTGGGGAGGCACCAATTCGTAAAAGGCAGTGACTGTCTGTCCTGATCCCATTTCTCCGGCATCCTTGGTGTCGTCGTTGAAATCCTCCCGGGCTAACATGCGGTTTTCATACCCAATGAGCCGGTACTCTCGAACGGCCGCGGGGTTGAACTCAATCTGGATTTTTACGTCCTTCGCGACCGCGAACAGGTTGCCCCAGATTTCCTTGCCCAGAACCTTGTTGCCTTCCATAAGGGAATCGATATAGGCGTAGTTGCCATTGCCTTTATCGGCCAGGGTTTCCATGCGGCTATCCTTATAATTGCCTTCGCCGAAACCCAAAACAGTTAGATAGATGTTGTCCTTGCGCTTTTCCTCGATGAGGCGTTCAAGTTCGCTGGTGGAACTCACGCCTACGTTAAAGTCGCCGTCGGTGCAGAGGATTACCCTGTTGTTTCCTCCGCGTATGAAATTTTCCTTGGCGATGCGGTAGGCGAGCTGGATTCCTTCCCCTCCGGCGGTAGATCCGCCGGCCTCGAGGGACTCGAAGGCAGAAAGGATTTTTTCCTTTTTGTTGCCGGGGGTGGAGCCGAGCACGAGGCCGGCGCTGCCGGCGTAGGCAACGATGGATACCCTGTCCTGAGGCCGCAGTTGGTCCACCATGATGCGCATACTGCGCTTGAGAAGGGGCAGTTTGTTGTCGTCGTACATGGAACCGGAGCTGTCGATGAGGAATATCAAATTGGAGGCTGGCAGATCGGCGGTGGGAATTTTCTTGGCCGAGAGGGCTACACGGAGCAGCAGATGTCCGCTGTTCCAGGGCGCGAGACTGATGGAGAAGTGTGTGTTTACAGGATGTTCGGTTGCCACGGCGGGATAGTCATAATTGAAGTAATTGAGCATTTCCTCAATCCTGACAGCATCCTTGGGGGGCATTTCATAGTTCTCCATGAGGTAGCGGCGCAGATTGGAGTAACTGGCTGTGTCCACATCGATGGAGAATGTCGAAACAGGATTGTCCAAAGCCTTGAGAAAGGGATTGTCGACGATGCGATCGTATTCTTCGGTGTTGAAATTGGGAAAAAACTGACTAGGGTAGTTGGGAGGGGGATCGGGGATGAATCCCCCAGCTTTGGCGGAACTGGCAAATGCCATGCCCGGGTGAGCTTCGGGGGCGATACTGTAGGCTGCCCCGGGGAGCCCTGTCGCCGGGGATGGGGGCTGTATGAGGTCCCTTGCGTTTTCTTTACTGGCACAGCCTGCGAGCGCAGTCAGCAGAATAAGGCAGAGAGCGATGATCCCTTGGAAGCTACGCCGAAACTTGATGTTGGAAGAGCGTTTCGAGGATTGCTGATCAAGCATGATCGAGCCTCCTTAATGTATGCGATTCTTCAATAAAGTGAATACTATCGCATATCCTACAAAGCCACTAAGAAGATCGGGGGTTACGGCGAAAACCAGGGATCAGAAGCTTCACCTACCACTGATATATTAAAAGGGCTGGTTCAATACCAGCCCCTTATAGGTGAGTATCTAAAGTAATCCCGGATCAACCTATGGGCAGAACTTTGACGATTTTAAGGAAGTAGGTGTTAGCGGTGGCTTTCTTGTCCTTATTCTGCTCAACCAGTTTTTTTTGGAGTTCCGGGTCGCTGACATATTCGGCGATGATTCTGGCTCCGGTGTAGGACATCTTCTGATCGCCCTTGGGAGGGGTGTAGCCGGTGGCGGTTAGCACGATGAGCTTACGCTCCTTCATGTTGATGCCGGTCTGGTTGGCGGCGAGTCCGAAATAGAGGTGCTGCCTGTCTGCGGTTACTCCGGGAATCACCACGGCTGCGTTGGGGCTGCCATCGGCATTGACCGTGGCAATGGATACCGAGAGTTGATAGCTTTCCAAGGCTTTCCAGAGATCTTCGCCTGAGATGGATGTCTTGGTGTAATAATTGACGGTAGAAGCCTTGGAGATAGAGTCGACGCTCTGGGCGCCAATGCTCGCGACGGCCAACACTACGACGAGCAGGGTGATGAGGATTTTCTTCATCAGGTACCTTCCTTAATGCATGAGTGAACTTTCCATGAGTATTAGCTGGTATTATGTATACTGTCAATATAAATGGCCGCTTGCCTTAGGACCCCCGATTTTTGGATCTTGTTATCAGTCGAGATCGCACCGACTATAAAAGCTTC
>CAZHSK010000007.1:2904-9629 GCA_964535235.1 uncultured Treponema sp.
CTCAATCCCGACGCTGGTTTTACAGCGCTCTTGCCTGCATGGCTCACAATTCTCTGGGCACTTAGGCTGGGCGGCTATCTTTTCACAAGGATTATCAAGACCAAGGTGGATCATCGTTTCGATGCCATGCGGGATAAGCCCCTGAGGTTTGCACGGTTCTGGATACTTCAGGCTATGGCGGTGGCGATCATCGTGCTTCCCGTGGTGGCTTCGGTAGCCTCAGGCCTTGTGCCTCGAGGTATTGGCATACTGGAGCTTGTAGGACTGCTCATGTGGTGTGCAGGCTTCATTATTGAGGCTGTTTCGGATGCCCAGAAATCGGCTTTTAAAAACAGCGGCGCCAAGGGCCCAATCACCACAGGGCTTTGGCGTTATTCAAGGCACCCCAATTATTTTGGCGAAACCCTGCTATGGTGGGGCATTTTCGTTTTCAGTCTGCCGGCGCTTTCGGGCGGGCTCTATCTCGCAATTTTTGGACCAGTGGTTATAACGCTTTTACTGCTTTTTGTGAGCGGAATTCCTCTTTTGGAAAAAATGCGCAGACGCGAAGTATGGCGGGGACCCGGCCTACAGGGAGTACAAGCGTAAAACGAGTATTTTTATTCCGCTGCCGCCCCGGGTAAAAAGATGATTGACAGGGGATAGCGCTTTCAAGACTATAGAGCATTGGTCGCCGCGGCGCGAAATTTTGGAGGCATTATGCAGTACGCATATCCCAGAGGCTATACATCGCTTCTAGGTGTCAAGGAAACTGAAAGAGCTATCAAAGAAATCAAGGACTTCTTCCAGCTTAGCCTGGCCACTGAGTTGAATCTGACCAGGGTTACCGCTCCGCTCTTTGTCCTATCGGGTTTAGGTATAAACGACGATCTCAATGGCATTGAAAAGGCGGTTTCATTTTCCGTTAAGGCCATGGACGGAGCCCGGGCTGAGATCGTCCATTCTTTGGCCAAATGGAAGCGCTTGGCACTGGCCGAGTATGGATTCAAGCATGGTTTTGGTCTCTATACCGATATGAACGCCATCCGGGCCGATGAGGATTTGGATGCCATTCATTCGCTCTATGTCGATCAGTGGGACTGGGAACGAGTAATAGATGCTTCGGACAGAAATCTGAAATTTCTCAAGACCATGGTAAGGAAGATCTATTCCTCATTCAAGCGCTTGGAGTTCAGGATGCACGATTTGTACTCGGGGCTGCCCCTCGAGCTGCCTGAAGATATTAGCTTCGTGCATGCCGAGGATGCCCTGGCAAGGTACCCAAACTTGAGCGCCAAGGAAAGGGAAAACGCCTTGGCGGAAGAATACGGCTCGTATTTCCTCATTGGCATAGGGGGAGACTTGGCGGATGGCAAACCCCACGATGGACGGGCAGCCGACTACGACGATTGGAGCAGTCCCACCACCGATGGGCATAAGGGCTTGAATGGCGATATTATCGTGTGGAACAGCGTTCTGCGTCAGGCCTTCGAACTATCATCCATGGGAATTCGCGTAGATCCCAAAGCGCTGGAGCTGCAGTTGGCGCTTCGGGGCCAGGAATCGCGAAAAAGCTTGTATTTCCACAAAAAGCTTCTGGAAGGCAGCTTGCCTCTCTGTATTGGCGGAGGCATTGGCCAATCCAGACTCTGCATGTATATGCTGCGAAAAGCCCATATCGGCGAGATTCAGGTAGGACTCTGGCCTGAAAAAATGCGCGTAGAGTGCAGACAGGCGGGGATCAACCTATTATAGCGCAGGCTGCCTGCTGGCTTTTTCGTGCTCTCTGATAGCTCTCTCGAATCCGGGCAGAGCGCCTCGTAACACCGAATCTTCTACGCAATAGGCGATTCTGAAATAGCCGGGGCAGCCGAAGTTTTTCCCTGACACGACGAGGATGTTCTCCCTTTTCAGAAGGTCCAGGAAAGCCTCGTTCCCTCCGGGAATTTTTGGAAAGAGGTAGAAAGCTCCCTCGGGCATATTGAATTCATATCCTGCTACGCGCAGCCCCTCGGCCAGGATATCCCTTTTCTTTTTATACTCCGAAATATCCACACAGGCCTGCCTGGAAGGGTCCTTAAGCTCGCGCTCCAAGAGGGCGGCGATTGTCTTTTGCATGAGGCTGGGGGCGTTTACGAATCCCAGGATTCTGTTGGCCAAGCTCAGTGCGGGGAGCAGGTGCTCGAGATCATCGGCTGCGGGATTCACGGCTACATAGCCAATCCTCTCGCCAGGCAGGGAGAGATCCTTGGAATAGGAGGTGACCAGGAGAGAATGAGGATAGGAGGCGAGAGGCGAAGGCACTTCGCAATTATCGTACACGAGTTTGCGATAGGGCTCGTCGGACACAAGATAAATTATGTGGCCTAATTCAGTGCTCTTTCTTTCAAGAGCCTCGGCAAGGCGGTGTAAGGATTCGGAAGAATAGATCTTGCCCGAAGGGTTGTTGGGTGTGTTGACCAGGACTATTTTAGTCTTTGCGCTTATGGCGGCTTCCAGTGCCTCCACATCCAGGCTAAAATCCGGCGCCGACGGTACTACCTTAAGTTTGCCTCCATGGTTATCCGCGATAGACCCGTATTCCACAAAATAAGGTGAGGAGACCAGCACTTCATCATCGGGTTCCAGCAGTGCCTTGAAAACGATATTAAGGCCTCCGGCGGCTCCGCACGTAACCACCACATGCGAGGCTTCCAGGGCTATTCCCTGTTCAGCCGAAAGATGGGCTGCTATGGCAGCCCGGGCAGAGGGAAGACCGGCATTAGGCATATAGGAGTGAAGGTCCGGATCATCGGCTGCGACTACAGCCGCCAATGTTTCCTTAAAGAGGGCGGGAGGGGGCAGGTTCGGATTGCCGATGCTGAAATCAAAAACCTTGTCGGGTCCATAGAGGGCTTTTAGGCGTAAGCCTTCTTCGAACATTTTCCGAATAGCCCCGCCTTTTTCAACAAAACCCTTCATCTTGCTGGATATGGCCATGACTATCTCCTCGTTAGATCATTCTGGGGCAATAAAAATATGCCAGTCCAGAATTCAGGATAGATATGATTTAGCCAATCAAGGCTGATAACGCTAAAGCATAGGTGATAGCGATGAGGAGAAAGATGCCTATGGGCAAGGCAACACGCTTTATCGTGGCTGGAAGCTTTGTTTTAAAGTGTTCGGCGCTGACGACCATGCATACGTGCAAGGGCGAAATCATCATGCCGGCATAGCCGAAAGCGGCGGCCAAGGCAATTGTAGCTTCTTTGGGAATAGCCCCCTGGGCTGACATCATGCCGAATACTATAGGAAAGGCGAGACCCACATAGCCATACCCTACGCCGGTTACCAAGCCGGCGGCCAAAGGAATAAGCGCTGTGGCAACCACGGGCGGAAATCCGCTTCGTTCCATTTCCAGCGCCGCTTCCTGTGCAACACCGGCAGCTCCCAGAAGGGCCGAAAAAATCCTTATCCCCACAAGCACCAAAATGAGCCGATATGTTGATATCTGGATGCTTCCTTTGAAAACAGAAAACCCCTGCTTTCCCAAACCCACATAGAAGCAGCCCGCGCTGAGGCCAAGAAGTATTGTCGCATAACGCCCTATAAGCGACTTGATGGCGAGAGGAATTTCCAGGGATGGAGAAATCAAACCCCAGAGTAAAGCCAGGATTCCATAGCCTCCGAGAGCAATAGCCAGGGGGGCTATGCCTGCGATAAAGGATTCTCGCTTTACCCCCGCCGGCATGGTTTTAACTTGTCTTATTTTCCCCCAGGATTTCTTGGGCAATAGAAAGATCAAACCCAAGGTAAAAAGGACGGGAGCCGAGTAAAAATGAATGCTCAATAATGTGACGGCCGAGATGTCAGCAAGGGAGAGGGTCATTACGAATGCGGGAAAAAGCGGCCAGGTTAGCTCAATAATATGCCTGAAATAGAAATTTGCCGCCGATAGGCTCTCCGGGCTTATATCTTTTTCAGAAGCCATGGACTCCACCAGGGGAGCTGAAAGAATAGCTCCTCCAGGAACCGGAAGGGTGCCAATGAGCATGGGAGCCAGGGCGACGGCGATACGCCTGGAAGGAGCTACCGCGATAATGGAACGGGCAAACCTGTCCATTGCGCCAGCCTTTTTCATGGCTGAGGAAAATATCATTATCAAGCACATCAGGCAGACTAAAAGCATAGTATCGGCGCTGAAAAGGTCGTCTAGAATTGTCCGCGCAACAGTAGAGAGGCTGAGCCCCCTCCAGAAGGCTATCGCCAAGCCGCCTGCAATGGCCGCTAGGCCAAGCTGCATTTTCCGGGATGTAAGAACTACAACCAGAGTAAAAATAATTAGAATTTGTAGGATGGCTGGAACGTGAATAGCGATCTCTCCCTTCGCGGTGCGCGCTATGTATTTGCTGCCGGCTGCACTAAAGCTTAGAATTGCAGCCTATTAAAAAGGCTCATACCCTTTCGCTCTCAAGATAGTTCAGTCTACGATTATGCGGAACCCAGGGAATTCTTTTTCGAATGCCTCCCGGGTACGGCGCTGCAGGCCTTCACCAGTGACGACATCGACGGCGGCACAGGCCGGGCACATCCCCCTGGGAAAGCCCTGAGCCAGGCTGATCTCGATGCTCGAAAGCTTTTCGCTGTAGCGAATGTTGGAAACCAGCCCAAGATCCGCTATAGGTAGTTCCGACTGAGGCTCGATAATCTTGGCGAGGGCGGCGTCTATGCGCTTCTGAATCAAAGGATCCATATACCAAAGCCTCCTATTGCTTAAAGTATTCTGGACATACCGAAAGGAAGTGTTGCAGATTGTTTTCAATCTCTCCCTTCTTGGGCTTCAGGTAGAGGAAGAAGGTTTTATTGTCGTCGAAGCAGCAGAAATGCGTCAGGCTGTCCAGTTCCGGCATGGTTTCAAAGGTGCGCCTCAAGGTTGGCAGAATGCTTTCTTGCCGCCACATCAGGATAAATGTCTTATCGCCGCGCTTTATCTCTTCTTTGCTCATGCTCCATTCGCCATCTATCTTGGCGTGGCTCAAGTGTCCTTTTTCTATGATATGACCTTCGCCAATCAGTTTTTTATCGGTGAAGAGATTCATGAAAAACCGGTCTCTATTTCCCACAAGATAGGTGAAGGGAACATAGAGCAGGGAGTGGCGCGGTATAAAGGTATAAGAACCTTTGGCATTACTCCAGGGATCGCGGAGCTTGTATTTGAAATGATAGCCGATAGCTCCACCGATATTTATGTACTCCGTATCTTTGGGTTTTAAAAGCTTTTCGGCCTGTTGCGACATGCGATGACCCAGCCAGCGATTTTTCTTCATGCCCAAAAAATACTGGGCAGAGCCGGCGATACCGAGGAGAAGCAGCGGAATAAGATAGCCTACGTTCATTTTTTCTCTTTCCTGCTTAAGAAGTGTGCGGCCAGGGCTTGTGCCCCGACAGCCATAAGGGTTTCACGCGACGATATGCCATCCCGGGTAAAATTAAAATTGAATTGGGAATAAACGGCCAGCGATGGATGCTGGGACCATGCCATGTCCGATATGCCTTTTTTATTAACGCATATCGCGGAGATAGGTATGTCCAGTTTGCCGAGTTCTTCTTGAATTCGAAGCGCCTCGTCCACCGAGAGCTGGTCGGGATTTACAATGACACTGATAAAGCTTTCCTTGGCAAAAAGGTACTCGAGTCCCCTAAGTCTGAGCCTCACGTTTTTCAGCTGGCCATACACCTTGTCATCGTCCTTGTCCACACAGCTAGCGGCTATAGGCGAATCGGGATTGATGCGAGCCACCGTCTGGCGTTTGCTCAGGATTTTTTCCCGCAATAGGCTGAGTTCCTTCACCCACAGGCCAGAGATGGTGGGCAAGGCGAGAAAGCGCAGCGAGAGGGCAGTGGGTGGGGTATCGAAGACTACCACGTCGTAGAGCGGCCCCAGTCGGCAGTGAATATCTTCGATGGCCCAGAGCACCGCGTATTCCTCCGTGCCGGGTGAGTACTTCATGATATTGAAAAAAGAATCCAGATTGAAGGTTGAATTGTAAGAGTAGTTAGCCTTCATCTGAGCGCGACTTTCGTCGAGGTACTTGTTAACCCAGAAACCGAGATCCACCTCCAGGGCATCCAGGCCTGTTTCTATGGATTTAGGCTCGCCCGAGAGTTTAGTTGCTAAAATGTCACCGAGATTATGAGCAGGATCAAGGGAAGCAATGAGTACCTTCTTCCCGGCCGTGGCCAGGGAAAGCGCAAAAGCGCTGGAGAGAGTTGTCTTGCCCACTCCACCCTTCCCCAGAAAAAAAGCAGTGTAATTCATGCTGTTCTCCTTAGCCCACTTCCATCATACCGGCCAGCACGCCAATGGGGTCCTGAGCCAGGTCGGTACGGGCGATAAGGACTAACAATTCTTTTTCCATATACGGAAGAATTTCTATGGCGACAGGTGAGGGAATGGAGGGAAGGCCGGCAAAACCACCCAGCACGAGAAGGCTGAAAATATTTTCCATTTCCCGGACCTCAAACTCCAGCAGATCGGTCGCGTTGCCGCGATTGACCTGCAGTGCCACCCTGAGAGCTGACTTTATAAATTGACTAATACTTCGAGGCATGCCATGCATCCTTGGATAGAAGACTCGCGGAGCATTTGCTGTTCCATCGGTGTTATGACAGTATACTATCGGCTTCCTCAATCGGACAAGCTTACAAACATAGTGCGCAGCCTATGTAAGGGCTTCGCCTCATCAGCCTTAAGTATCACCAGGGGC
>CAZHSK010000007.1:9729-22374 GCA_964535235.1 uncultured Treponema sp.
AAGTATCACCAGGGGCTATAAAAAGGCTGCCCAGGTTAATCTCCCGGGCAGCCTTGCCGCTTTGTTCTGCTGTAAGCCCGCCCCCCTGGTGGGGAACAGACTTACGGACAGGTATTAGGCTTTTGCCGTGACGTTCCGCTCTGCCCACTTCTTTCTGAAGCCGAAGAGCATCACGAAGCTGAGATAGAGCATGAAGAGGTTGATTAGTCCTACCACGACGCCAGTGATGACGTTCATGGACTTGGACATATCGATGAAGAACACGGGGATGATGACGATTTCATACCAGATAAGAGCGGCGACTACCGTCACCCACAACAGCAGGGCGGGCAATACGGTGGCTACCACGAACTTTACCTTGAGCTTCTGGTTAACCCAGAGAGCGACAGTAAGCATTACGACAGAGGCCAGAAGCTGGTTGGCTCCGGAGAAGGCGGGCCAGATTACGGTGTAACCACCGGACCGGGCGAGGAAGAGACCCACGAAGGCGATGATGATGGAGGCTACCCACTTATTGTGGAAGACACCATAAACGCCGGGGCTCTTGTCCTTCAAGGGCTCGGCCATTTCCTGCATGATGTAGCGGCCCAGGCGGTTGGTAGTGTCCAGCGTCGTGAGCGCGAAGGTGGATACCCAGACAGCGGCGAAGAGCCTCATGAAGCTTTCACCTAAGAATGGAATCTGCAGGCTTACCATCTTGGCGAAGGAATTGACAAAACGGCCCAGAGCCGGCGTGGAAAGCACCTTGTCGCCCATGGCCAGGACACCCCATCCCGCGATTGAAATCACGACGAGGGTGGCCAGGAAACCTTCCACGAGCATGGCGCCGTAGCCGACGAAGAGACCGTCGGTTTCGGTCTTGAGCTGCTTGGAGGAGGTTCCCGCCGAGACCAGGGAGTGGAAGCCCGAGAGGGCGCCGCAGGCGATGATAAGGGGAACGGTAGGCCAGAAGGGAGAGGGCTGGAGATTGCCCGCGGGACCGATCAGCTTGGCGCTGAAGGAGGTGAATGCGGGAATAGCATCCAAGGATTTGAAGCTTATCAGGGCTGCGATGCTTCCGACCAGGAGACCGAAATAAAGGAAATAAGATGACAGATAGTCTCGGGGCTGGAGTAAAAGGTTAACCGGCAGTGTGGACGCTAGAACGATGTAGACGAAGATGATGAGAAAATAGATGTCCTTGGCCCACTTGACCGGGAGCATTTCGCCCAGCCAGAAAGCGGCGATGATGAGCACAAGTCCGATAAGAGTGCCCTTTCCCAGGCCGAGCTTGGACTTGTACATAAAGTAACCGGCGATAACCGCGGCGACGCAGAAGAAAACGAAGGAGAAGAATACGCGTCCATCGGCGGCGAACTGACCGGCGACGATGTCGCCGAAGGCAGCCACTACCAGGATGCAGAGGAAGAGGATGAACCAGCTGAAGGTCTTTCCGGCCTTCTTGCCGATTACATCTTGGGCGACGAACTGCATGGAGCGTCCGTCGTAGCGGATGGATGCCACCAGCGACAGATAGTCGTGGATGGCGCCAAGGAAGATGTTGCCGAACCAGATCCAGAGAAGTCCAGGCAGCCAGCCCCAGGCGACAGCCATGGCGGGACCGGTGATGGGACCGGCTCCGGCGATGGAGGCGAAGTGGTGGCCAAACAGGACGTACTTGGAAGTTGGAACGTAATCGACGCCGTCTTCCAGCCTCTTGGACGGGGCTTCGGGCGCCTTGCCGCTTTGTAGGACGTTATCGCGGATCTTCTTACCGTAGGTGAAGTAGAAGATCACATAGATCGCGATAGCGACTAATGCAATTAGAGTACTCATGCAGTCCTCCTGCAAATATGGATGTAGTAGAATACTCCTCCAATAATGCGCTGTCAAATGAAATATGCTTGCAATCAGCTATTAACACGAATGGGTATATGGCTAATATGGAAGGCGGCATCTTGTGCTGGTCCCAGGTTAGGCCGATACTAGAATGAATGAACTAAAGAAATGGATGTGCGCATGAGCGAAGTGACTGCATTAAGTGGCGGGTACTACTGGGTCGGGAATTCGCAGCTTACCGAGGATCTCCTCTGTAATCCCTACCTCTTGGTGGAGGGCGACGAAGGTATTCTTTTCGATCCGGGCTCGGCCCTGGATGCCAAGGACGTGATGGCGGCGGTGGCAACCATTCTGCCCTTGGAAAAAATCCGCTACGTTGTGCTGCACCATCAGGATCCAGACCTGGCTGCGGCTCTCCCTTATATGGAAGCTGCGGGCATGAAGTTCACTATCGTCACCCACTGGAGAACCTGGTCGCTTCTGCGTTTTTACGGGATTACCTCTCCCCCCTACCTCGTTGACGAGCATGAATATACCTTGAGGCTCTCCAGTGGCAGAACTCTTCAGTTTATCCCTACACCTTACTTGCATTTTCCCGGCGCCATAACCACCTACGACAGGCAGACCAAGTTTTTGCTGTCCAGCGATCTTTTTGGTGCATTCTCGGATCGCTGGTCGCTTTACGCCGGTGAAGGCTATATGGAAGCCATGAAGCGCTTCCACGAGCACTACATGCCCTCCAATGAGGTTCTGCGACCCACGATGGAGCTTATTTCCTGCCTGGAATTGGAGGCAATCCTGCCCCAGCACGGGTCTATCATAAAGGAGAATATTCCCAGCTACATCGAAACGTTGAAAAACCTGGAGTGCGGACTCGCGCTGGAATCGGGCTTAAAAGGCGAAAAAACCAAGCCCGATTATAAGGCCATGGGCGAGGAGGTGGCCAGGCTTAAGGAGTTGAACGAGCAGCTCCAGAAGACAGCTAGCCAGGTAAACGAAGCCCAAATGCGCGACTCCACCACAGGGCTCTATGACGAGAATTTCTTCAGGGAATTCATAGACGAGCAAGCATCCCTGCGATTTTACGCCGAAGGCGTTGAGGACGATGTGCTGGCTGTCTTTGGTATCGATGAGGGAATGGCCAGAATAGAATACCAGTATGGACCAAGAGAGGTAGAGGCTATTTTGAAGGGAGTAGCGAGAATTCTCCTGGACAACAAATCCGCCACTCAGCCCGCGTTCAGGCTCCACGGCACTACCTTTGCCCTTTGGGTTCCCCGAATGGCATTCCACAAGGCGGTGGAACTCTGCGAACAAGTGCGCACGAGCGTAGAAGGATCCAGGAGCTTTATAGAGCCTATCACGATTTCTGCCGGATTGGTTGCAATTGCCGAGATTCGTTCTTCCATCCTAGACCCGGTAGAGGCGGGTAAAGCCCTCACCGAAACGGGAATCAAACGCCTTAGAATAGCGCGAAAACGAGGCGGCAACACGGTATGCACATCATCGGAGATAGGCAATGAATCCGAGGCCAAGGCCAAGATACTGGTGGTGGACGATAATCAGGTACATGCAGGAGTCTTGAAAACTTTTCTCGAAAACAACGATTACAAAGTCTTTATCGCCCAGGACGGCGGCCAGGCTCTCACCATGGTGGCCGAAGAGGGCTTCGACCTCATAATATCAGAACTTATGGTGCCCAAAGTGGACGGGTTTATGTTAAAAGAGAGCCTGGCCGCCAAATCGGGGACCAAGGAAATACCCTTTATACTTCTTTCTCATCGTAAAAACGAGAATTCCGTGCAGCGAGCCTACGGACAAGGAATTGATCATTATCTCCAAAAACCTTACCTCTTGGGTGAACTACTGGGTATTGTGCGCAATATGACTAGTGGTGGCGGGCTCTGATGAAGCTGGATGTCGAGTATATTCTTTTGGCCGCCGCCTTTTTAGTATGGCTGGATATTATAATTGTACTAAGGGTGCTGGCTAATAAAACCGGCCTTGCCCTGGACGAGGAAGGGCGCCAGAAGGGTTATGCGAACCTGGCCAGCGTATTTGAAGTGAAAAAATCCCAAAAAAAGAGAATAGCCAGAAGATTTTTCGACCTCTATCTCAAGCTGAGTCAGTCGGTAAATTTGCCCAGTGAAGAGCGCCAAAAGCTGTTGCAAAACCGGGAAATCCAGCGGGAGAGACGCAAGCTGCTCCACTGGATGCAAAGCCCCGTACCCTACAGGAGAAAAAATGCGGCCCTGGGGCTGGGCATTCTGGCTGATGACGAAGCGAGACAAAGTTTGGAAAAAGCCCTGGTGAAGGAAAAAGACTCCCCCGCAAAACTGGTTATTGCCAATGCCCTGGCCGATATCGGCGACTCGCGATCACTCCCCCCCCTCGCGGAAAGCCTTCTGGGAGAAAAACGCTGGTACAGGGACAAGGTCAATATGCTCATCGCCTCCTTCGGAAGGGAGGCGCTATTTCCCTTGAAAGCCTATCGCGAGCGCGAGGAAAGCGAACTGGTGGAACTATTCGTGGACATGGCTAGCAAAATTCTATGCGGAGACCTGAAAGAGTATCTGGCCGAGCTACTCAGAAAAGCCCCGGAGACACTGACACGCCTGCGGAGCGTAAACAATGATGCCACCGCCCAGGGGTCTGCGCCGCCACAACCGGGTGTCGATAAAGAATTTTTCCTGGCCAATTATAAAAGAATACTCACCAAAGCCGCGGAGAATCTCGAGACCGTACATCCCGAGATCTTGAACGATCCCGAATTTCTGGAAAACAAGGAAGACTTGATTCGAAATGTCGCCATCCGCTCCCTGGGCAACGCAAACAGCCAGGCCAACGTGGATGCGCTTCTCGGATACTTGGCTTATCCCTCCTCCGGACCCGCGGCCCAGGCGGGCTTGGTGAAAATTCTGGGAGCCCACTCCCGCTTCATTCCCTCGGTAGTAAATGTATTTGAAACTACAAGCGATGAAGCCATCCAGCGCCGCTTGGCCGAAGTCCTGGCGGGAAGAATCGAGTACTTCATCGTCAGGCTTACAGGATCAGGAGCCGCAGCCGCCCAGCGACTCATACGTACTCTCCTGTCCATGGGGAAGTCTTCTGAAATCCTGGAATTCATGAAACTGAACAAAGATGAGGGCGTGGAAACCAAGTTACTGGAAATACTATGCGAGGAAGCCGCACGTAATCCGGTAGTAGAAACAGAATGCAGGCGATACCTGCCCGATAGGCTACTGGAGCTGTGCGGTCTTACGCGCTTGGCTCCTCCGGTGCTACCCAAAGAAGAAAAAAAAGATCTGAAGATGATTCGAAATCTCTATCTCATCCTGGCCGCCTCTATTCTTTTTTTCCCCCTCCTGTATTTGCTTCGCTACTGGGATGTGCTCTTAAAGGCACCCTTCCTGGATCAACTCCAAACCTTTGTAGTGGATTTCAATGCCGATTTCGCCTGGTATTCCATAATCGTCAATCTGGGATACCTGGTGCTTCTGGCGCTCTCCTGGCTGATGGTGAGATCCGAGACAAGACTGTGGAATCTCAAGACCATGAGCATGCTCTTCAAGCCCAGGATGCTCCCCTCGGTGTCCATAATCGCGCCGGCTTTCAATGAGGAAAAGACAATAATCCAGAGCGCCAATTCACTGCTTAACTTAAAGTACGACGATTACGAACTGGTGATAGTCAATGATGGTTCCAAGGACGGCACCCTCAAGACACTTGTGGAGTATTTCAAGCTCCGCAGGACAGACCAACAATTTACGGAGCGTTTGAAAACCAATCCGGTCCTGGGAATTTACCGCAACCCCCTTCTGCCCCGCCTGGTTGTGGTGGATAAGGTTAACGGCGGCAAGGCTGATTCGCTCAACGCGGGCATAAACATCGCTCACAAGGAGTATTTTTGCGGCATCGATGCCGACTCTCTCCTGGAGCCCGACGCCTTGCTGAAAGTAGCCGCTCTCACACTCGACCATGGGGTGGAAACCCCCGCCTTGGGGGGCAACATTTTCCCCATAAACGGCTGCGATGTGGACCGCGGCTACCTGGACAAGATTTCATTACCTAAGAACAGCCTGGCAGCCCTCCAGACCATAGAATATTTACGTGCGTTCATGTGCGGCAGGCTGGGCTGGGCTCAAGTCAACTCCTTGCTCATAATATCTGGGGCCTTTGGTCTGTTCAGAAGGGAGCGTGTTATCGCCGTGGGCGGCTACATGAGCGCCCAGGAGCGCTTTGGAAAGGGCACCGTGGGCGAGGATATGGAACTGGTGGTGCGCATCGCCAGGCTTATGAGAGAGAAAAAGCAAAAATACCGCATTGGCTATGCCTACAATGCCAACTGCTGGACCGAAGTGCCCGAGAGCTTTAAGGTACTAAAACGACAGCGGGACAGATGGCATCGGGGACTCATAGATATAATGTTCTTCCATAGAAAGCTGCTTTTCAATCCATCCTTCGGCACCATGGGCCTTGTCGCTATGCCTTACTTCCTCATCTTCGAAATGATAGGCCCTCTCTTCGAAATTCAGGGCTACCTCATGGTTGTCATCGCAGCCATCTTCGGCCTCATCAGTGCCAAGTTAGCCCTCCTTCTTTTTATTTCAACCATCCTCCTGGGGATTCTCATATCCATGAGCTCCATACTCATCGCGGAACGGCAGATCGCTTATTTCAGTTATAAAGATACCCTCAAGCTTCTGGGCTTGGCCTTTTTAGAAAACTTTGGACCCAGGCAGGTGTTTTCCATGTGGCGAGTGCTGGGATATTTCAGCGCCCTTAAAAAGCCCAAGGGCTGGGGAGTCATGGAGCGCAAGGGCTTCGCCCAGGGGAAGAGCGCATGAAAGCGAAAACTGTAAAGCGGCGTTCGGCGCTGGGAATACTCTATTTCCTCATGATCGTAGTCACCGTGGCATTTTCTTCAATATTCATAGTACCTGGGTTGGTGTGGCGGCTTTTTCCCTTTAGGCAGCTGGAAGTATGGGCGGTGGACAAGACGGTGCCATACCCGGATTACCGGGAACATGCGGGGTTGTTCTGGATTCTAAAAAACGAAAAAATCGCTAAATCGGGGTCCAAGCAGCTCTACGACGAAAAATCTGACTATTTCGGTTTTTATCCTTATGGAAAGGACGAGTGGAGGGGCATTCCCCTGCCCACCAGTGGCACAAGGCCCGACCTTATCTACATAACCGATACCTATGGCGTGTATAAAGATGACTACATGCAGCGAAGACTCTCGGGTGAGTGGTCGCCAAAGATTTATGGAGGGCTTTCGGCCGAGGATATACGCACTATCCGCCAGAATCTGGGCGAGGGCAATACATTTATCGCCGAATTCAACACTGCAGCCTCCCCCACTAACCAGGTGGATAGGGATACCCTGGGTCGGCTTTTAGGAGTGGAATGGTCAGGCTGGATAGGACGTTACTTTGTTGACCTTTCCGCGGGCAACGAAGTGCCTCCCTGGGTAATCGAAAGTTACGAAACGCAGCATAAAGCCCAATGGGAATTCTACGGCCGGGGTTACGTTATTTTCTCTGACAGTGACGAAATCGAGGTGCTCAGTCTAGGCCGAGATGTGGGCATGCAGGGTATGCGCTTTTCGTTCAAGGACGAATGGCAGGGCGAGTTCAAGCTGAAAAATCCGGTTTCCTACAGGTACTGGTTTGAGTGGACAAATCCCAAGCCGGGAACCGAAGTGGTGGCTGAGTTCGAATTTGATCTTACCGCCGAAGGGAAGGCTAAATTCGAAGCCCGAGGGCTGCCCTCCCGATTCCCCGCCGCCTATATAAGCAGGAATACTCAATATACGGGCTGGTATTTCGCCGGAGATTTTGCTGAAATCAACAAGCCTGCAGCCCCCTTTCGCATTAAGGGCATAAGCTGGGTTAAGCGAGTGCTGGCCGACGATTCGGTGGATAACAACGACTATTTCTTCTGGAAAGCCTACGTGCCTTTGATGCAGAAAATTCTGAAGGATTCGGTCAAAGACAGGATGACCAAGGCTGAAGCCCAGGGCGGCGTCCGACAGCCAGAATTCAGGGTGAGGGCTTTCGGCAAGGGTTTCCAGATGAAGGACAAGGACGGACTCTGGAAAGAATTCTTCGTGCGGGGCGTGAATATGGGTCTGGCGGAACCGGGCAAATACTTTACCCAGTTTCCCCAGGATCTGGACACCTACATGCGTTGGTTTGACGCTATCGCGGACATGAACGCGAATACGGTGCGCGTGTATACCCTACCGCCGCCGGAACTCTACCGGGCCCTGTACCTGCACAACACGCAAAAACCCGAAAAAAACCTCTTCCTGCTCCAGGAACTATGGCCCGAAGAGCACCCGGCCAATGGCGATTATTTGGCCAGGGAATACAGGGAGAGTTACCTCAAGGAAATAGACTACGGCATCGACGCTATCTACGGCAGGGCCAATGTGCCTGAGCGCAAGGGTCGCGCTTGGGGCATCTATACTGTGGACGTTTCGCCCTGGCTTTTAGGCTGGTTGGTGGGCCGCGAGTTGGAGAGTGAGGAGGTCCTGGCCACCGACGCTCGCAACAAGGGGGCTACTTACGCAGGGCGGTACGTTTCGGCAGGCCCCAAGGCCAGCCCCACCGAAGCCTGGCTGGCCGAATCCCTGGACGAGGTGGCCTCCATCGAGGCGGCGCGTTACGGCAAGCTCCATCCTGTGGCCATTGTAAGCTGGCCTACCCTAGACCCCAAGGAGCATGACTCGGAGTGGGACCCAGTAACGGGAAAAAAGAATAAAGGCAACGACAGGGCTAGCGTCGCGATAGACCATTTCGAGATAAGCGCAGAGATGAAGGCAGGCCTCTTTGGCGCCTACCATATTTATCCCAACTATCCGGATTTTATAAATAACGAATTGGTCTACGGATCCTATAAAGACGAAAAAGGACTCTTGCGCTACGGCGGCTATCTTAAGGAATTCATGGAAAGCCACAAGCGCTATCCTGCCCTCGTGGCCGAGTTTGGCATGGCCAACGGGGCGGGTATCGCCCACTTTGCCCCCGATGGCCTCCACCATGGCGGCGTAGACGAGGCAACGGCCGGCGAAGAGATTCTGAGAATGCTCGACGCTATAAAGAGGGAAGGCTATGCCGGAGGCGTGGTCTTCGAGTGGATGGACGAGTGGGTCAAGAAAACTTGGACCACTGAGATGCTCATGGTACCTTACGACAGGCACGTTTTCTGGCACAACGTGGTGGATCCTGAGCAAAACTACGGTCTCATGGCCAATGAGGTTGTAAAACCCGAAGCGCCGGGCGCCATAGTGCCGGGCAGCGGAGCGATAAAAAGCGTCGAGATAAAAGCCGACGCATCCTACCTCCATCTGGATATCGAAATGGCCGGGCCTGCGGACTTTTCCAAGCAAGAACTCCTGGTGGCTTTGGATACCTTGGACAGGAATTCCGGTCAGACGCGCTGGCCCGTGGGCGGTCTTTCCTTTGGTTCGGGCATGGAGTTCTTAGTCCGTATTTCAGGCTCGGAAAAAGCCGACCTTTTAGTAATTCCGTCGTACAACGCGGCTTCATCGCGTTATGCGACACAAATCTATGACGATGGGCGATTCGAACGGATGAGCATGTTGGTAAATGGAGCCGTTACGACAAAGGACGGCAGGAAAATTCCGGAGAAGCGATTCGACGCCTCAGCCCTGCCCAAGGGCGATTTCGACGAAGCGGGCGAGCTTTGGAATATAGACGGCAATTTCGTAAAGTTGCGCCTGCCCTGGACCCTTATCAACGTGAGCGATCCATCTTCTGGCATGGTGCTCAAGGATGATCGGACAGGCTACCTGGGCACCGACAGGGACACCCTGCGCATCACCAAGACAGATGGCTTTGTAATTGAAGCCCTGCTCTGGGACCCCCAAGCTTCCGCTGTGAGGGGTAAGCTGACGATGTTCCGCGAAAAGCCTTTTAGCTGGAAGGGCTGGGAAGAGGCTCCGGCTTACAGGGAGAGGTTCAAGAAAAGCTATTATATTCTGCAGTACGCCTGGGCAGAGGAAGCTGAGAAGGAAAAAATCTTCAAATCACTGCCTTGACGCCGGGAATGGCGGCTACGGCGGCGTAGAGCTGTTTCATTGTCAGGGCGGAATCCACCCGTATGCGGGCGCCCATGCGGCCATAACGCCCATCGGGCTTGGCGACGCCCTGAATGAGACTGCAGGGTATCTGGAGGCTCTGCAACAGCGCGCCCAGCTTGACCTCAAGGTCAGCTGGAACTTCGGTCTTGAGATAGATTATCCTGAGATCGAATTGCACCGGATACTTGATTGACGCACCGCCGAAAGGTCCGGAGCAGGATGGGACTTGGTCTTCCATAGCCTGCGAGTATGGGTAAAAAACGGCGTTTTGTCGAGGCGCCTGAATTGACAATGTTGAAATAGCGGCGGTGGTGTGCAACAGTTGGTGCGCACGTAAAAGCAACAATACAGAAAAGGGAGCGACGCGATGACCGATCCTCGGCTTACGAAACTGGCTGATATTTTAGTCAATTATTCGGTGAAGGTGCAAAAGGGCGAGAAAGTCCTTATCCAGAACAACAACAACGAGCCCGAGTTCGTGAAAGCCCTGATCAGGGCAATCCACGGCGCAGGAGGCCTGGCCTTTGTCGACCTCAAGGACAGGGCGATCGACAGGGAACTCTACAGAGGCGGTCCGGAGGAGCAATTTGCCCTCCAAGCCCGGTTCGAGCTGGATCGCATGAAGGAAATGGACGCCTACATAGGATTCACGAGCCTGCGCAACTCATTCGCCTGGAAGGATATCCCCTCAGACAAGATGGGATTCTATAACAAATATATTTGGGGGAAGGTCCATATCGAAGAGCGGGTGTCCAACACCAAGTGGGTGGTGTTGCGCTTCCCCTCGGCGGCCATGGCCCAGAACGCCGGGATGAGCGAGGAAGCTTTCGAGGATTTCTTTTTCGACGTCTGCACCATGGACTACGCCAAAATGTCCAAGGCTATGGATCCCCTCGTGGAGCTCCTGCAGCGCACTGATAGGGTGAGAGTCGTCGGGCCGGATACGGATCTGCGCTTTTCCATAAAGAGTATGCCGGCCATCAAATGCGATGGCAGCATGAACATCCCCGATGGGGAAGTCTACACGGCGCCTCTGCGCGAGTCGGTGGAAGGAGTCGTGCACTACAACGCGCCCAGCGAAAAGGACGGCTTCAAGTTCGAGAACGTGCGTCTGGAATTCAGGAAGGGCAAGATAATCAGCGCGTCGGCCAACGACAGCGCCCGAATAAACGGGATGCTGGAAATAGACGAGGGCGCCCGCTACTTGGGCGAATTCGCCATCGGCGTAAACCCCTTTATCACGCAGCCCCTGCTGGACACCCTCTTCGACGAAAAAATACGGGGCTCAGTCCATATTACCCCGGGCAATTCTTACGACGACTGCTTCAACGGCAACCGCTCCAGCCTGCACTGGGACCTGGTCCTCATGCAGGACGAAGCCTCCGGGGGAGGGGAGCTATGGTTCGACGACAGACTCGTGCGTAAGGACGGGCTTTTCGTGGTACCCGAGCTGGAAGGGCTCAATCCCGACAAGCTGCGTTAAAATTAGTTCAGGCGGCGCCCTGAAATGGTCGGAAGCCGCGAAGGACGCGCCTGGGCGGGGGTTACAGCGTCTTTCTGCCCAGGATTTTTCCTTCGGAACTCACCACGACAAGATTTATAGGCAGAATGCGCCCAGCCTTCTGCCGTGCCTCTTCTAAAAGCCGTGTAAGGCCACCGCAGCAAGGCACTTCCATGATGGCGGCCTCGACGCTTTCGGCCTGGCTTATGAGGGCCGCTAGCTTGGATACGTAGATATCCCTTCCGGAATCGAGCTTGGGGCAGGCTATGACGAGGCTTTTCCCATCGGCGAGCGTTTTGTGGAAATCGGACATTACGAAGGCGGTGCAATCGGCGGCGACGAGCAGTTGGGCGCCGGCGAACTGGGGAGCCCTGGGATTGATCAAGTGGAGCTGGACAGGCCAGTTGCGGGGCTTGTGGCTATTGGGTTTGAGCGTCGGCTTGGCGGTGGCAGGGTTTGGGTTCAGGTAAAAACTCGATACTGGAGCGGCTTGCGCCGGGGCAGGACTGGCAGTCGCCGGGGCGGAGCCAGATCGCGCCGCCATGTCGGCAAGGCTTCTGGAAAAGGCTGAACAGGGTTTGACAAACTTGGGCTGAGCGGGCTTACGGAATTTTTCGTAGCCCGAGGGTACGGCGACGTCCAGACTGTCCAGCGTGGCGATAGCCTGTTCTATGTAGAGGTCCTGGCCGAAATGGTCCAGGTGCGCGAAATGAGCCTTGAGTACTTCAGGTCCTTGGGGAATAATTTTTTCCAGGACCGCTGCTTCGTCGTAGGAATCGGCGTCTCGTTCTGTGACGCGAATAGCATTGCGGGGACAGTGGCCAATACAGGCACCAAGACCGTCGCAGAGGCTTTCGCCGACCAATCTGGCTTTGCCGTCGATCACCTTGAGAGCGCCCTCGGGGCAGCCTATTTCGCAGGCGCCGCAGCCGTCGCAGAGATCTTGATTCACTTCTATGATAGTCCGCTTCGCCATGTAAGCCCACCTCCGAAAATTTAGTCCGCGGATTGATTTTGCAGTACATGGGCCAACTTGGGGAAGAGGGGCAAGGCGGCGGGTGTAAGAGGGTTGTCCAACTTATTGGACAATCCATTTTAAAGTCACATTAATAATCTGAATCGTATTATTGACTCATGTTAGCATATATGCTAACTTTCAGTCATGAAAAGAAGGATAATCTTCTACAGGACAGCTGAAGGGCGATGCCCTGTGGAG
>CAZHSK010000008.1:0-14134 GCA_964535235.1 uncultured Treponema sp.
GTGGTATCGGTGCTGGCTACCCTGTACCCGGTAAAAGTAGCAACCTCGATTACGCCTCTCAAGGCGATGAGCGATAAATAGGAAAGGCGCGATATGGAACATTTTATTGGCATAGCTTTAAAGAATATTTTCAGGCAGAAAAAAAGAAGCTTTACCCTGGGCATCAATTATGCGATTGTGACCCTCATTTTGGTACTGCTTTTCTCATTCTCCCAGGGAGCCAGGGTTAATATCTTTAATAGCCTCACAAAGGCATCGGCCGGGCATATCACCATAACAGGTCGTTATGCGAAAGACGGCAGAGTGTATGCGGGAATACAACGAACTCCCGAAATAGTTGATGCGGTAAAGGCATCGCTCGGCGAAGATTCCAAGGTGCTGCCGAGGTATCAGGTGCAATCTGCCCTCTATTTCGGCGGACTTTCCAAGCGTCTTAGCTTCGCGGGTATCGACACTTCCATCGATGATATGTTCGAATCCCAGCTTAATTTTATTGAGGGTAGTTGGGGCGATTATGTTGCGGACCCCAACGGCCTAGTCGTTCCCAAGGACACGGCCGAATACTTTGGCTTTCAGATTGGCGACGAGGTGGTACTATCCAGCCGTACGCGGTTTGGAGCTTTCAACACGGGCATACTTAAGTTGAGGGGAATTTACACCACCGACAATTACTTCGCCCAAAGCCTGATGTTTACGCACTTCGAATTCCTGCGCAGCCTGGATTTAGCCGATGCGGATGGATCGACAAGCTTGTATGTCTACTTGCCTTCCACCGAGGATCTGGGGGAAAAACGCGATGCCTTGGCGGTTCTTTTAAATGCAAAAGGCTTTGAGACATCAGCGCCCAAGGATAACAGCGAGGCTATCGCGGCCGTATCCGCGGCGAGCACAGCCTACGAAGAAGACAAGGAAGGGCGCGATCGCGTAATGCTCAAGCTCACCACAATCGACGAGGCTTTGGGAATAGTGGGTACTGTGCTTACGGCGGTCAACGCGGTAGGCGCCCTTATCGCGGCCATTATGCTCTTCGTAATCGCCGTATCCATTTTTATCAATCTTAAAATGAGCATATCCGAGCGCCTGAGGGAAATTGGCACCTTGCGTGCAATGGGCGTTGAATCGGGAGGGGTAACCTCACTTTTACTATACGAAATATTACTGCATGCCTATTTCTTCACCGTGATCGGAGCGCTTTTGGCCGCAGGCATAGCAGCGCTTTTCCGATATGGTATCGTACTGCCATCGGGCGGAGAGATAGGTCTTTTCCTGGATGCTGGACACTTGGTCCTGGTACCCAGGCTGATCGATATCACGGCTATCGTGGTGATAATTATGGGCTTTTCCGCCCTCTTCTCCTACTTCCCCGCGAGGAAGGGAGGGAAGATTCCACCTGTGGAAGCCCTGACGAAATTATTTTAATAAGGAGGCTTTTGCAAAAGTCAGACGAGTTTTGCAAAAGCTACCTTGAAGGTGCGTACGTTTCGTCCATTTTTATGCTAAAAGCATGAAAATGGACGAAACTACAAAGCCAATTTCAAAAGTTAACAGACTTTTGAAATTGGCTCAAGTGGAGGAATATCACTATGTTTTTTAGGCAAAATACCAGGACTGGCTTTAGACGATGTGCGGTTCTCCTTATCGTTTTTGTTGTGGCGATGAACGCCGCTGCCCAAGCGGAAAAGAAAAACGATGCCAGGGCTGTTAAAATAATTCAGACCTTGGAGGAAAAGCAGGATTTATCCGGCCTGGATGTCACCAATCTCTTCACCATCGTGCAGAAGAAGGAAGGCGAGGCCGACAGGGTTTTGCAGATACAGATTTACCGCAGGGACGCTGCGGATACCTTTACACTTGTGTTCCAGTTTCCCGCCAGTGAAAAAGGCAAGGGATATTATCGCAGCAAGGACGATCTCTTTCTCTACCTTCCCACTACCAGGGAATTTGTGTATCGGAACAGAAAGGACGATGTCGGCTCCACCGACATAAGGGCCGATCTATTCGGAAAACCCCAAACGCTTCAGCAGTATTGGGTGAGCCTTGCAGGCACGGCCACGGTATCCAAATGGGAAACCGATGTGGTGCGCCTCGATGCCAAACAGCTGGACGTGTCGTTTCCCATTCAAAAATGGTATGTGCGCAAGAGCGATGGACTTCCCGTAAAGGTGGAGGCGTATTCCGCCTCTGAAACGCTTTTAAGGACAACCTATTACCTGGAATACAAAGAAGCCGCCAAGGGTAAATTCATATTTACGAAATTGCTGGCCCAGGACGAACTGCAAAAGGGACAGCGCACTCTGCTCACCAACGATAGTATTAGCGTGGCCAAAATACGGGATTATACCTTTTCCAAGGCCTTTCTGGAGGAGCAGTCCAGATGAAAAGCGCTAGGCTGCTTCTGGTGCTCGGGGTTTTAGCCTGGCTGGGTGGCATAACTGTGGGCGCACAGGATTCAGGCGGGGTCGATGATTTCGATCCCTTCGATGTATCGGCCTTCGAGTCCAGTGTTATTGGAGCGGTAGAGTCGGAAGACACGGCGCGCAGCGAATTTCTGCTTGGCGCCACTTTCGTTCCTTCCGTGAACGGAATTTTTACCGATAAATTCGAAGGAACGATAAGTTCAGCAAATATTAGCGGCAAGGCTTTCGCAAAGCTATCTTCCAGCGATTACGGTACTATATTCATTGCCTACAGCCTCGCCCACCAGGTGTTTCAGGGCAGGGGCGGCAATGTTCCCGCGGTTGCCGTGCCCGCTAAAGATCTTTTTGCGCCCGTGTTAAGCCTTTCCGAATTCCATTACAGCTTTGACGTCGCCAAGGCGGTGTTCCTGCGCTTCGGCAACCAATTGTTGGCGTGGGGGCCATCCAGGATCTGGACACCGGTGGATTTTGTTAATCCCCAGAAGATGGACTCCTTTCAAGCCATTGATACAAGAGCAGGCAGGCCCAGCCTGAGGGTACATGTTCCTTTGGAATCGTCCAACTTCTTTGCGTTCGCTGATTTCTCCAAGACAGTTTCATCCGGAATAGTAGGCGACCTTTTCGAGTCGGCCAACCTGGGTCTTCGCTATGATCTAGCTTTAAGTGGTTTTGAATTCGGGCTCACAGGCTATGGTGGGCTTTCTGCCCAGGGAAGACTGGGGATGGATTTGGCCGGGAGGCTTCTGGGCTTTACTGTGTACAGTGAGGCCGCTATTTTGCCTGCCTACGACGCATACGACTTCTCCTGGTCGGCGAGCCTGGGGTTTGAGCGAAAGCTGGGGCAATTGAAGAAGGCGACTCTCTCAGGAGAATTATTCTATAATTCAAAGGGCGAAGCGGATGAGAGCAACTACGCCGTACTGATAGCGGCAAGGGAATTCTCGCCCATGTATGTGGGGCAACTATATGCCTATCTGGGCCTTGCGCTGGATGATTTTCTCTCTCCAGATTTATCCACCAGCCTGTCCTTACTCTCCAATCTCTCGGATCTTTCATTCTCGGCCAGGCTCACAGAGAACTTTGCCTTGAGAGGTGTGCCCCCATTCTCCTTTATTCTGGGATGGACGGGGGGCGGGGATAAAAAGGCATTTACCTATTACTCGGGCACCAATGCCTTGAGCGCCACGCTGCAGACGAGGATAGAATTCTAACGAAATACGGTAACCCTGATGAAAACTAAATAAAAAGCGCCCGGCTGGGCGCTTTTTATTTGTAGATCATTTTAATATCGCGCAACGCGTTCGCGTTGGCTGATACCGGCAGCGTAAGGTTTTAGGCTGTGGCCTTCTTCTTGAATACCTTGCTCAGCATCGATTTAAACAATTTCGATCTGGAAAGGACGATCAGGAGCGTGAGAATGCAAAGTCCAAGGCAAATCGGACGCGTAAAGAAGGGAGCGATGTTGCCGTCCGATAGGATGAGTGCCCGCCTGAGGTTTTTATCCAGCATATCGCCTAAGATTATTCCGAGCACCAGCGGCGCCATAGGATATTCCATCTCCCGTAATATGAATCCAACCACTCCGAAGAACATCATGACACCTACGTCGAAGAGCCTGGACTGGAGCGCGAATGATCCTACGACGCAGAGTATGAACACGATGGGCATGAGTTTCTGACGCGGAACCTGCAGGATCTTAACCATGGGACGAACCATGGTAAGCCCTAGGAGGAACATGGCGATAGTAGCGTAAAAGACCATGGCGATCACTTCGTAGATGAACGAAGGCGATTCGATCATGATCAATGGACCAGGGCGTACACCATGGATGAGCATAGCGCCTAATAGTACGGCGGCTGGCGCAGAGCCAGGTATTGCTAAAGTGAGCACGGGAATGATAGCGCCGGGAACGCATGCGTTATTGCCGGTTTCGGAAGCGATGAGGCCTTCTATAGATCCCTTGCCGAATTTTGCTTGTTCCTCAGGCTTAGCCCTGCGCTTGGCTACGTCATAAGAGACCCATGCGGCGATATCTTCGCCTACACCCGGTATGGCGCCGATGATCGTGCCGATAATTCCTGAACGTAGTATCGTTTTCCAGTATTTCGATATTTCGCTCACCTTAGGGAGGATTCTCCCTATCTCGCTCTTTACCACCTCGGTTTTCGTATGACGCATGACCGAAATTATCTCGGCAAATCCAAAGGCACCTACCATGGCGGGGATCAAAGAGATGCCGCCCGAAAGGTTATGGCTTCCGAAGGAGAAGCGGATATAGGCGTGAATACCTTCCATGCCTATCATTGCAATGAAAAGACCGATAAAGCCAGCGATCCAGCCTTTCAATGGGTCCTTGGGTGCGGTGAGGTTACCGCAGATGATGATACCGAAGATAGCAAACCATACAAACTCGAAGGATTGGAAGGATAGGGCTACATTGCCGATCATGGGGGTGAAGATGGCCATGGCCACCATGGCTATGGCTGAACCCAGGAATGATCCGGTAGTCGCTATGCCTATGGCTTTGCCCGCCTGTCCCATCTTAGCCAGAGGAAAGCCATCCAATGTGGTGGAAGCCGAGGCCGGGGTTCCTGGGATGTTGAGCAGGATGGCGCTTCTGCTGCCTCCATAGATGGAGCCTATATACATGCAGATGAGTATGAGAATTGCGTCGTTAGCCTGCATTGTGTAGGTAAGGGTTGTAAGAAGGGCTACGCCCATGGTGGCCGTCAAACCCGGCAACATGCCAATTATTATGCCCAGCTCTGTCGACCAAATAATATTGAAGAGCGATTTAAAGTTAAGAAAGGAGAGGAGGCCCTCTCCGAAAAGTTCTAATCCTTGGAACATCGGGGTCTCCTCATGGCAGGTTTACGAGGAACAGTTTCTGGAAGACTAACATTACCGCTGCGGTGGTGAGTACCGCGATGAGTGCAGCGATGAGCAGCTTCTTGATCTGAGCCGAGAAAGGCTTTTTAAGATCATACTCAAAAAGTGTGATGAAGGCGAAAATAAAGGCGAATGTAGGAATGCCGAACCAAATCTTGCCTAGAAGGAATGCATAGAGTAGGCACATGACGATTGTCATCAGTATTCGCCTAGTCGACTCCTGATTCAGGCTTCCTTTGGCGACGACTCCTTCCCGTATTTCAGCCAAGGCCTTTTTTCGTATGGATCGTACCAGCATAGAAAGGCTGAGCAAGGTAATCATGACCCCGATGAATCCCGGCACTACGCCTGGCGCTGAGAAAACGCTCTGATTTCGGTCGGCCATGGTGGGCATTTGAATCGATATGATGACAATAGCGATACCAATTACTATGAGTATCACCGCGGTGATAAAATCCGCTTTGACCATCGATTTTTCTGTCATCGAATTCTCCGTGAAAATCGGAATAAAGGGAGGAGGCCACGCCGAGGTTCGGGTGGCCTCCTATCTAGTTTTAAATCAGAAAATTAAGGCTTGGGAATACCGAGGGTGTCCGGTGAAAACTTCGCTTTGCCGGCTTCCCAGTAGAGCCATGCTACCGGCTGGTAGTAGGCAAAGGCCTTGTCCTGAGCATCCTGTCCAAAGGAAGGTGCGAATACCGCACCGCGGGCTACCGCATATTCCTGGATTTTCTTGGATTTACCGATTACATCGGCCCACACCTTGTTGACGGTGTCCACTACTTCCTGGGGGACTCCCTTGGGAATGAAGATACCGAAGTAGTTGGGTCCAGACTGGAATTCGGGGATCCACTTGGTGATGGGGGGGATGGTTCCATACCCCTGGAGGGTGAGGGGTTTGTCAGAGAGTACAGCCAGGGGGCGGAGCTTCTTGCCGCGGATCATGTCGGCTTGCTCCACCGCGAGCTGGGTGGTGACCTGGGCTTCGCCGGAGATGGTGCCGATTACCGCGGGGTTGCCGCCGTCATAGGTGACGTGCTTGTAATCGATGCCGGTATAGCGCTTGATCAACTCGGCGCCGATATGGCCTGCCGAACTCATGCCGGCGGTGGCGATGGAGATCTTGCCGGGGTTTTTCTTGAACGCGGCCAGAAGCTCGTCGAAGGTCTTGTAGGGGGTGGATGCGTTGACGCTGACTACCATGACATTGGCGATGGAGAGATAAACGTGCCAATCCTTCCTGATGTCGGTGTCGAGCATTCCCTGTACACCATAGGTGGCCAGGTCGGCTGCTGCGCCGGAAGCCCAGGTATAGCCATCCCGGGGGGCGTCGAGGACCGATTTGGTGCCTACCGAGCCGGACGCGCCCGGCTGGTTGACTATGACGAGCTTGGTGCCGAGAGCGGCTTCCAGTTCGCCTGCGGCTAGCCTGGTGATCTGGTCAGTGGAGCCGCCGGCTCCCCAGGGCACGATTACGTTGATGGGCTTGGTGGGTTTCCATGTGGCCTGAGCGGATACGCCAGCCACAAGCGTGAAAAGCATCAAGAGTGCTAAGGCGCTGATAATAAACCGTTTCATCACTACACTCCTCCTGTTGGAGATCTTTGGGATTAGGAAAGTATGGAATGCTTCATAGGCGATGTCAAGAAATATATCCTAGATTTTCTACTCTGGTGGCAGGAGAGACACACTTCAGCCTTGAACTGGCTTTTCTGCACAAGTTTTCGCCTTGACAAAGAGGCCTGTGCGCGGGATTCTTTGACCATGTCAGAGAATGCACAGAAGAGCTTACTGGCAGAGGCTGGAGTAGTTCCCGTGGTGCTCGTCACAGGGTCGAGCAGGGGCTTGGGCAGAGGCATAGCCCTGGAACTGGCTACCAAGGGGTACTCGGTGGCGGTTCATTATTCCTCCAATCAGGCTGCCGCGGAGAAAACCCTCGTCCATTGCCGCAATGCGGCGGTATCGGAAAGCCAGCGCTTTGCCGCGTTTCACTGCAATATCGCCGATTCGGCCCAACGCGCCACCCTCGTGGAGGAGGTGTTCGACCATTTTGGGCGCCTGGATGCCCTGGTTAACAATGCGGGCATGGGCCCCCGGGTAAGGGCTGATATTCTGGATGCGAGCGAGGAGTCCTTCGAGGAGTTGGTGAAAACAAACCTTCAAGGGCCTTATTTCCTTACGCAAGCGGTAGCCAGGCGATGGCTCGCCGAGAATGCGCCAACGCCCCTTAAGCAGGGACGCACTATTGTCTTTGTCACCTCTGTATCCGCAGATACCGCATCAATCGGCAGGGGCGAATATTGTGTATCCAAGGCAGGTCTCTCTATGGCGGTAAAGCTCTGGGCGGCCAGGCTTGCGGGGGAAGGCATCCAGGTCTACGAACTGAGGCCGGGCATCATGGAAACGGACATGACTTCGGGAGTCAAAGGCAAGTACGATGCTCTCATAGCCCAGGGCATTGTTCCGCAGGGCCGCTGGGGATACCCCGAGGATGTGGGCAGGGCTGTGGGATCTCTTTTGGAGGGGAATTTCGCCTTCTCCACCGGATCGGTCATCAACATAGATGGCGGCTTTCACATCTCTAGGCTTTAATCAGGCAAATACAGGTAAAAGCGTCTTCCATATAATGAAAAAGCGAGGGCAGGAATTATGATCAATCTTACCAATGTCCCGGATTACGGATCCCTGGCCGCCCCGGCGGGGCGGGTATTTACCCTGGCCGCAGCCAAGACCAAGGCCTTGGCGGAGCGCTGGGAAAGCCAGTCCGGGGCTCCTGTCTTTACCATAGCTGGCCGCTACACCCAGCGTGGCTGGACGGAGTGGACCCAGGGCTTTCAGTTCGGCAATGCCCTCCTCGTCTATGAAGCCCTGGACGATCCCTGGTTTCTGGAATACGGCAGGCGAAAAACCCTCCAGGCCATGGCACCCCACCTCTCCCACACAGGGGTTCACGACCATGGTTTCAACAATATCAGCACGTACGGCAACCTTTTGCGAATGATCTGTGAGGGAAGGATCAAGGCCGATCCTTGGGAAAGCGAATTCTACAAGCTGGCCCTCAAGGTGTCCGGCGCCGTGCAGGCATCCCGCTGGACAGCCTTGCCGGGCGAGCTGGGTTATATCCCCTCCTTCAACGGTGCCCATTCCCTTTTCGCGGATACGATCCGCTCCCTGCGGGTGCTGGCGGTTTCCCAAAAGATGGGCCATGTGCTTATGGGCGAGCAGGATGAGAAGATAAACCTGCTAAAGCGTTTATTGCAGCATGCGGAGTCTACAGCGCGCTGGAATGTCTACTTGGGCAAGGGGCGGGACCGCTGGGATGTCCGCGGCAGAGTAGCCCACGAGTCCATTTTCAACCTCGCCAGCGGTGTTTACCGCTGCCCTTCCAGCCAGCAAGGCTATTCGCCCTTCAGTACCTGGACTCGGGGTTTGGCCTGGATAATCCTGGGATTCGCCGAGGAGCTGGAATACCTGGCCGAGCTGCCTGAGTCGGAATTCTCCGGCCTGGGGCTCCCCTATTTCCCCGACAAGGCCTCGGTGCTCGAGCGCTTCGAGGAAGTGGCCAGGGCTACCTGCGACTTTTTTATTGAACACACTCCTCCCGATGGGATCCCCTACTGGGATACGGGAGCGCCCAATCTTTATAAGATTGAGCGGTATTTGGAAAAGCCCGCCGATCCCTTCAACCCCCACGAGTCGGTGGACTCTTCCGCCGCGGCGATCGCGGCTCAGGGAATGCTGCGCTTTGCCCGGCATTTGAGCGCAGCCAAGGACAGCAACCCGGCGCGCAAGGCTGCGGCGCTGAGCTACGAAAGGGCCGGCAGGGCCATCGCCGCGGCTCTCATGAAAGAACCCTACCTTTCGGGCGATACATCCCATGAAGGCCTGCTTTTACATGCAGTCTACCATTTGCCCAACGGCTGGGATTCCTCCAGCGACGGAAGCGGATTGCCCCGTGGCGAATCCTGCATGTGGGGCGACTATCATCTGCTGGAGCTCGCGCTCTACCTGTGGCGCGTTTCCAGAGGCGAGGAGCCTCAGCGTTTCGATACGATCTAGGGGAGGCACATGAAAGACTTTTCGCGCTTCGCGATCCATAGCTATACGAACAAACCTTGGCCATTGGCCACCATGGTGGAACGCTACGCCACCGCCGGAGTTTCGGGAATTTCTGTCTGGAAGGAAACGATAGAAGGTATAAAACCCAAAGAAGCTGCGCGGCTCATCGGCGCGGCGGGGCTCAAGGTGGTGTCTATGGTGAGGGGCGGGTTTTTCCCCGCGCCCAGCCCGGAAGAGAGACAGCGGAAGATAGAGGACAACATCAGGCTTATCCACGATAGCGCCGAACTGGGAGCTCCCCTCATAGTCCTGGTTTGCGGAGCAGATCCTAAAGTAGGCCTGGCTCAGGCCCGGGATCAGGTACGAACTAGCCTCGAGGCAATTCTGCCCGAGGCGGAACGCTGCGGCATAAGGCTGGCTGTTGAGCCCCTCCATCCCTTATATGCGGATCTGCGCTCCGTGGTGAATACCATGGAGCAGGCCAACGATCTCTGTGAATTACTCGGGCACCCAAGCCTGGGAGTAGCTGTCGATGTCTACCATGTGTGGTGGGACCCCAAGCTCGAAGAAGAGATTAGCCGTTGCGGCAGGCTAGGCAAGATATTTGCCTTCCACGTCTGCGACTGGAAAACGCCGCCTGAGGATTTTCTGAACGATCGGGGATTGATGGGAGAGGGCTGTATCGATATTCCCTTGATTCGCGGCTGGGTAGAGAAAACTGGATTCAACGGCTTTGTGGAGGTAGAGATATTTTCCAAGCGATACTGGGCGATGGATCAGGATGTATATCTCGGCATGATCAGGAAAGCCTGGGAGGAGAAGGTATGAGCGATAGAACCATAGGCATAATAATGAATGGGGTAACCGGGCGGATGGGAACAAACCAGCACCTGGTGCGCTCGATTCTCGCTATACGCGATTCCGGGGGCCTGCGGCTCAAGGATGGCAGCAGGCTGGTGCCCGAGCCCGTGCTTGTGGGCAGGGATGAGCGTAAGTTGGCCGCTTTATCCAAGCAGTATTCGGTGAAAGCTTACACTACCGATCTCGATTCCGCGTTGGCCGATTCTGCCAATGAGATCTACTTCGATTCCCAAACGACGCTTCAACGTTCGGTGGGCATTGCCAGGGCGGTGGAGGCCGGCAAGGCTATTTACTGCGAAAAGCCCACCGCCACGACCACCGCTGAGGCCTTGCGTTTATACAAGCTGGCCGAGGCCGCGGGCGTAAAGCACGGGGTGGTTCAGGACAAGCTCTGGCTGCCTGGCTTGCTCAAGCTCAAATACCTCATCGACACTGGCTTTTTCGGACGCATTCTCTCTGTGCGGGGAGAATTCGGCTACTGGGTTTTCGACGGCTATTCCCAGGCCTGCCAACGCCCTTCCTGGAATTACCGATCCGAAGACGGCGGCGGCATAATGATCGATATGTTCTGTCATTGGCGCTACGTCATCGATAATATCTTCGGCGATATCAAAGCCCTGTCCGCGTTGGGCGCCACCCATATCGACAAACGTCTGGACGAGCGTGGAATCGAGTATAATTGCACGGCCGAAGATGCGGCC
This sequence comes from uncultured Treponema sp., assembly GCA_964535235.1. Taxonomy (GTDB): domain Bacteria; phylum Spirochaetota; class Spirochaetia; order Treponematales; family Rectinemataceae; genus UBA2256. Next base: position 10,928 of record CAZHSK010000008.1, read on the forward strand.
TATGGTACTTTTGAGCTGGAGAACGGCATTATCTGCCAGTTCAATTCATCGTGGGCGGTGCGAGTGCGGAGGGACGATCTTTTCGTGATGCAGGTGGATGGCACCGAGGGTTCGGCGGTGGCCGGCTTGCGGGAGTGCTATATCCAGGACGAAGCCATGACGCCCAAGCCGGTATGGAATCCCGATATCGCGAGCTCGATCGATTATTATGAAAATTGGTCCAAGATGCCCACCCGGGATATAGCGGACAACGCGTTTAAGGTGCAGTGGGAGAAATTCCTCCTCCATGTCGCCCAGGACGATCCCTTCCGCTGGGGCCTGCTGGAAGGCGCCAAGGGCGTTCAACTAGCCGAATTGGGTCTTGAAAGCTGGAAAAAGCGCCGCTGGGTGGAGGTGCCCGGGCTGTCCTGATTTATTTTAACTGGAAATCGGGAGCCACGGGATTCACAAGATGCATACGCCGTACCGATGTAGTATCCTATCCGGCGCGCTGCCCATTGACTGACAGGAGCAGGATGGAAGCGAACGTCATGCCCAGGGCTACGGCAGCCAAGGATGCCGTATTGTTGAGGAAAAAGTTCCAGAATGCCGCACCATAGGCTCGTTTTTGAAGCAGCGTTATTGTTTCAAAAGCATAGGTCGAGAAGGTAGTAAAGGCGCCGATGAAACCCACCGCGGCGAAGGCTCTCCAAGACGGGTGAAGGAGTGCGGTATCTACAAGGACGAGTACCAAGCCTATCAGAAATGAGCCTATTACGTTGACTGAGAGCGTGCCCCAGGGAAGTTGAGCGGGTAGTAGGCCATTGATTACCCGGGAAAGGGCAAAACGCGCCAGGGCTCCCAAGCCTCCGCCTGCAAAGATAATGAGTGTCGTTGCCATACGGCTATACTACCCCAGCCGGGGAGCTTGCGCATATACTCAAAGTCTATGAAATCCAGCATACTAGAAGATGAGTCTATTTATCAAATCTACCTTCGAAACTTCACGCCCGAAGGTACTTTTATCGCCGCTATTCTCCGCCTACACGAAATCGCAGGCTTGGGCTTTCAATGGATACTTCTTACACCCTACCACCCCATTGGTGTTGTGGCGCGCAAGGGCAGCATGGGCTCGCCGTATGCTATCGCGGATTATAAGGCGGTTGATCCAGAGTTGGGGACGATGGAGGATTTTCTGGCTTTTCTGACCGCCGCCCACAGCCTCAGACTCAAGGTGCTGATGGATGTTGTGTTCAACCACTGCGCGCCTGACTCGGCGCTGGCCAGGGAGCACTCGGAATATTTCATGCTGGAAGGCCAGGCCCCGGCAGCCCAGCGGGGCGAATTAGAGTCACCTGCTCCAGGAACTCGGCTTGGGCGTAAATGCGAGGATTGGTCCGACGTGGTAGACTTCGATTTCAGCTCCTCGCCGGCGCTATGGATGGAGCTGGTGTCGGTGCTCCAGTTTTGGCGCGACAAAGGGATAGACGGCTTCCGCTGCGATGTGGCGTCCATGGTACCATTAGAATTTTGGAAGCATGCCCGGCAAAAAATAAATCAGTACGATCCGGGGTCGCGCAAGGAGCGCCACCCCCTGGTATGGATAGCCGAATCGGTGCAGCCATCTTTTCTGAGAAGCCTCAGGCAAAAGGGTTTTGGCGCCTGGTCCGAGCCGGAACTCCATTCAGTCTTCGATGTCAGTTATGACTACGATGGCTGGGAAAGGCTGGAAAAAGTATGGACTGGCTCGATGTCTGCTTCGAGCTATCTGGAGTATCTCTATACACAGGAGACACTCTATCCCGCCGGTGCTTTAAAGCTGCGCTTCATGGAAAACCACGATCAAAAGAGGGCGGCGGCGCGGTTTGTAACACCCTCCCGTTTGAGGGCTTGGACCTTGGCCATGTACTTCCTTCCGGGCGTGAATTTGGCTTACATGGGCCAGGAAATCGCGCTTGAGCACAGTCCATCCCTCTTCGATAAAGACCCCTTGGACTGGGCCGCGGGCAACGATGATTTCAGGCTTTGGTTTGGGGCTCTTATGAAAGCTATGCGGGGCGAGGGAAAATCAAAAGGGCTAAAGTGCCGTGCCCCCTACTTCAGTTACCAGGAGTTAGCCCGGGGCGTTTTTTGCCTGGAGCGCCGCATCAAGCCCGACGATGCGCGCCCGAAGTATATTGCCCTGGTGAACCTGGAAGGCTGGAATAAACCCGTCAGCCTGCCGGAGCCTATTGCAGGCATAGAGCTGCTGAGCGGGGAAACGGTACATTTTGGCGCTGAGCCCCTTGTATTTGAAGAACCGGTGATTGTTGAGATTTCATGATCCGAACTTGTGGAAATCGATTGGGAATAACAGAAAACGGCCGCAGGAACTCTGTGGATAGAACCTGAATTCCTCTGCGGCCGCCTTTTTTATCAGACTCTTATCTCGGAAAAAGCCTTATTAGAAACCGGCGTCCTCGTTCATCAGAATAATCTTGACCCTGCCAGGCTGGACTTCTTTGTTGAGGATGAGCACTTTGGATGGATAGGTGCTGAAGCTTTCGGGAAGGCCATAGGCGGTACGTGCTCGAACGCTTTCCTGAGGCACCACATGTTGCACCAGCCGGTCCCAAGCTTCGTCCAGTCCTGGTACAATTTTTTTGGTACTGACAACAAATATTACCGTGCCTGCTCCATAGGTATAGGCGGGGAGTTGGCTTCCGGTCAGCGAGGCTACAAGGAGCTTGCCGCTCTGAGTTACCGCATGGACAGAGCCGACGGCCACATCGGGGCCAGCGCCGAGCTTGCGCATTTCGCGTCCTTGGGTTTTCCCATCCATGGCGCCAAGTTTTCCGCGTACTGACTCGTAGCGCCCTGACGTGTCTATCTCTTTGCCCAAGCCAATTGAATCAACGGTAACCGATGTCATCACAAAGACTTCTGCCTTTTCGGGAATCAGATTCAAGGCCGCTTCCTTCGCTTCCTTGGCGCCCGAGGTCACAATAACTTCAAACCCGTTCTCTCTCAGGGAGGTGGCGGTCTTTTCCACTATTTCCTTCGCAGGCAGTTTATTCCATTTACTCACAGGGATCTCCTTTAGATTTAATATTATTAATATATAAAAAATATAATATAAAGGAAAATAGCGACATCGCTTTATCGCTGCACCCTTAATACTTGCGAGCCGCAGATAGGTAGGGGATAATTGTACCAGAATCGTAATTAAAAATCGGAGGCTGCTTGTGC
>CAZHSK010000008.1:14234-21589 GCA_964535235.1 uncultured Treponema sp.
AGCCCCGACGGTGCAGACTATACAGGCCGCCTCCAGCCTAGCTTTACTTTCTGGCGACAGCGCCTTAGCGGATTCGACATTCACTCTCTCCATGGCCACGGATCGCGGCATCGGGGCTACCTATCGCGACGGAGAAAATTTGAGCCTTCTCATAGCGTGCAGTAAGGATGCCTACCTCAAGATATATCATGTCGACGTTAACGGTGTCGCACAACTTATCTGGCCTAATCGCTTCGGAGGATCGGGACGTATTGGCAAGGACCAGGCTATGCGGTTTCCCGCCGAAGGCGACCGGTTCACCTATAAGCTCGGTGCTCCTTATGGTACTGAGTATATAAAGGCCATCGCTTCGCTGACCCCTTTCAAGACTATGGAGCCTGACTTTTCAGATCTGGCTGGTACCGCGGGCGAAGCGATTAGCCGGGGGATGTCGGTAGTTGGCGTCGGAACCCCTGACCGGGTTGAAGCCTTGGCGGTCTACGAGATTTTGCCGTGAGCGAAGGCGGGACCGAACGAGGTGGATAGGTTTGTCGAAATTCTATACCAGTCTCTATGGCTTTATTGCGCAATTGCGGTGGTGTATGCATAGGTAGTTTCAGGGGAAAAAATGAAGTCCAAAACGATCTATTTTATTCTAGCCCTACTCTGCGCTTTCTCATTCGGCTCATGTTCGGTTTTCGATTTTTTCAAGCCAAAAACAGACCTTGTTTTTTCCATAGATCAAGGTACCTCATGTTCAGGCAAAGGCATTCTGGGTAAGGGTGAGATTGCCCTACCGGAAGATGTAATCTGGATTGAACTAAAGGAAAATGCTAAACTTCGCAATAAATCCCTGGCAGCTGGTAATACTACCATCACTTTACCGAAAGACTCTATTCATCTCGTCGCATTAACGAAAACCGGCTCCCTGGATAGAGGCGGCTCGAAGGGAAGGCGTGACATAGGAAACGGGATACAGACGATCGGGAACATACAGATAGTCGGCGCAGGCTTGAATTCGATTCCCTTGTCTGAGGCGGCCCAAGACCAGATGGATCTAGGTGCCCTGGAGATAGGTGAAAATACGGTTGTATCCAACATCGATGCTGAGCTCGCCTCTTTCGAATCCGGCTATGATACCGATATGCTTGCGAGGATTTCCGAGTTCGACGCGACAGGGAGAAAATTTCTCAATCCCGACATAGACCAGGATGGGAGATATGACGAGGATCAAGGTCTGCGCTGGGAATTCAGGGGGGATTATAACTTTACCATTAATCCTGTCGATTTCAACCTCGATCTCGCTGAGCCCACCATGGAGCCGGCTGATATTAAACTCGATTTTAATTATCAAATTAACTTTAAAGAAGGAGGGGTAACTAATCCGAGTACCGATGGAGTAACTCTAAAGAGATTTGAGGCAGACTCAGGAGTTCTATTAGAGGTTATGACAGGATATGCATGGAAGCCGAGTTACAGCAATGTTGAGTTTTATTTTTTAAACAGCGACCAGGGGAAGTTACTCCCCGGCGACGGCAATTATATTCTTACATGTCCTTCTGAGACTACAAGCACATACTATTTCTCTTCGATTAAACAGCTAAAACCATCAGATGGTTTTGAAGGACTCCTTTGCTTCCAATACAAGTTCATCTCCGAGAATGGCAGTGTCGTTGGAGTAGAATATAAGTGGAAGAAAATCAAAGCTGGTGTTTATGTAGACGCCCTTCCCGATGAGGTTTCTCTCAGAGTCAAACAGTTTATAGTTACTTTATTCTTTAAAGATGGAACGACGATAGGAATGTTTACGGAAGGCGCAGGTTCTGATGCCGATCGCTGGCATCTTGAGTCTAAAGTGAGCGAAGGAAATCAGCTAAAATTTTCAAAACCTGTTCAATCAATTCCCTTCTACGAAGGGGGGTATCTCGATTTTGGGGCGACTAATAAGACTATAGCTGATTCATATTCACACGAATTTGTCTATACGGATATCTTCGACAACTATTTTTGTTTTAGATATATAGAGTGATGAGTCTATGTCTAAATGATCACATAGAGAGCGCAAGGGCGAAGCGGAGTCGGCCATCGGAGACGATCCATGTACCCGAAGCGTTGTCCCTTACCTTTTGCCACTCGTAGCCTATCATTATTCTAGGAGCGGAACCCAAGTTCTTCAAGGCGGTGATAGTGAAACCGCCTAATATGCCGTAGTTCAGAATTGTTGAATCGAGGTTTCGCCTGGTGAGCGTGTAGTCGAGATACTCATAGGCGATGGGAACATAGTCGGCGAATACCTGGAGCTCAGGCGTGACTGCCTTTCCGAATATACTCAGGTTCGCGTTGGCCGACGCAGCTGCGAAACCGGAACTGGTGGTGGATAGAGTGGTGGGCAGCCTGGCTCCTGAATCGGCCACATAGAGTGATTGATCGAATAAAACGAAAAACCAGGGAGCGGCCTCGCCCGATAGCCTCAAATTGATGAGACTGGAGGAAAAGCCTAAGTCCAGCGTCAGGCGTGGCAGTATGAGATCTATGTTTCTTTCGTTGATAAGGAAATAACGCTTTCCGTCAGCAGCGTCTACGTAGCCGATTTCCTTGATGAGGCTTGAAGAGTATTGAAAGTTCACCGCGGTACCGATGGATATATCTCGGCCGAATCTTAGGCCGAGTATATCCACAGAACCGTCCAGACCATGCCCTGCGGTGGCGACATAGGAGGAACTGTCTTCCTGCACGTCCAGGGGGTTGGTGATTGACGCTTTTAAACCGGAGAAAAGCCTACTGTTCCACTGCCATTCGTGGGATGCCGTGAAGTCTATGGTTCCGTTGGCGTTGGGCGACGCTTCGATGTCGAGGCCCGATACAGAAAGCGGAATCATGAGGCAGATTAAAAATAGTAAGAAGCTTGAATTTCTCGTATTCATTTTTCCCTCTATTTAATCATAAAAGTAAACTTGTAATCATCGCCGGCGCGATTCCAATAATCACAATCAAGTCTTCCGTTTTCTGATTCCGTGGTCATATTGAAGCGGCTAACGTCCACAGAACCGTTCTCATACCAGGTTTTTCCCAATTGATCGGGTCTGTAGGTTTCCGAGCCGAAATAGTAATAAAAAATCCTCGCCTTGAGCCGCACCTCTTCGGGAGTGGCATCCCGCCATATACCGTTTTCGATGGCCTTCCAATACCAGGAGATTCTTTGAATACCTCCTTTCTCATCCGTCACCATGACTGTAGAGGGAATAATAAATCCGTCGTAACTATCGACTGTCGGTTTCAGGAAATTGACTCCCCTGAAAAAATAAGTATTGGATCCAATATTCAACTGATAATCCCCATCGAAAGGCGGGGTTGGTGACATGATGCGCTCGGTCAGATCGAAATAGTACTGCGCATAGCCGTCGGAAGCGAGCGGCCCTTCGTTATAGGGCTGTATTTCTGTCAATGTTTCTCCCGCCGGGTATCTTCTTACATATTCGACTCCAGGCGGCAAGACGAGCGAAACTTCAGAGTTTCCCATATGAGGGAAGTTTTTATTGAGCCAGAATACTAAATTGAATCTTTCCCTGCTTACTAAATCGGAAATCTGGACTAGGGGGTCTCCGTCTTCGCCTATCTCATCCTTTGTGAATGTGTGATATCGAAGGGATGTCAATTTCCATACCAGATCATCCTGAGGATCGGAATCGAAGATGCCGTTTTGGTTGACGTCGGGGTTCAAGAACTTGGTGAGGGAGCCGTCGAAAATGCCGAAGCTGTCCAGGGTGGCCGATGTATATCCCAAATTCGCGGAAGCCGTCTGCGCGTCTATGGACGAAGAGAGGGCGCCAGGAGTTCCGGCATACAGGGCGCCTAGGTCGATCTGATCCTCAGCATCCTGGGAGATGGGCATGGAGTCTAGACCAACGCTGACGATTTGGAGGTTGCCTACAGTCTGTATGCTGGCAGTGATATCTCTTGATGCGTTAGCTGATTTTGTAGGGTCGGGCATCCTGCCTGTAAACCCTATCAAGTGTATCCCGTCCTTATCCAGTTCGAGAGTATTTTTGCCTGCGGTCAATGGTTGATGCTTGATCTTGGCTTTTTCCTTGCTGATATCGAGCCAGAAGATTTCTTCTATTTCGTCCGGTGTGGATCGAGCGACGGTGGATGAAGCGATGGTATTGCCGCTTTTCGCTAGAGATTTCGAGCCGAGAGAAAAGCTGACTTTTGATTTGGGAGCCAAGCCTATAAAGGATAAGATGTTTGAACAAGAAATTAAAAGACAGGCTGTAAAAATGAGAATCGTGAAGAAAATGATTTTTATGCTACATTTTTTCATGGGCTTGTCCCTCCCTGGGACAAGAGACCAACCAGGCGAAGTATAAGAGTTGAATCTGGACGCTGTCAAGAAATTAAATTGGTAGAGGCTTTTCAGCCCGGTATTTCGAATACACCATCTAAAACGTGTCGGGGAGCGTAAGGGAAGCGGGGCAGGTCGGCCAGGGCCGTGACGCCGGAGAGGACGAGGACAGTTTCCATATCCGATTCGATGCCGGCGATGATGTCGGTGTCCATGCGGTCGCCCACGATGGCTGTCTCTTCCCTGGTGACGCCGAGCGTGCGGATGGCGTGGCGCATCATGAGGGGATTGGGTTTGCCCACGAAGTAGGCTTTTCGTCCCGTAGCCAGTTCGATGGGGGCAAGGAGGGAACCGCAGCCGGGCACCAGGCCTTTTTCGCCGGGACCGGTGAGGTCGGGATTAGTGCCGATAAGGCGTGCGCCTCCCATGACGAGGCCTATGGCCTTTTCGATAGTGTCGAAATTGTAGGATCGCGCTTCGCCCACTACTACATAGTCGGGGTTGACGTTGTTCATGGTGTACCCCGCCTGATAGAGTGCGTTGGTGAGGCCGGGCTCGCCGATTACGTAAGCCGAGCCGCCGGGGCGCTGGCTGGACAGAAAGCTAGCAGTGGCTAGGGCGCTGGTGTAGAAGTGGCTCGCTTCGACGGCAGTGCCCAGGCGAGCGAGTTTTTGCGAGAGTTCGGCGGGGCTCCGCTCGCTGGAATTGGTGAGGAACAGAAAGCGCTTGTTCTTGACCTTGAGCCAGGCGACGAATTCTGCGGCTCCCTGGAGCAGACGATTGCCGTGATAAATCACCCCGTCCATGTCGATGATGAAGGCATTCTTAGCACGGATTATGTCGAGGTCTTTTAGGGCATTAAGAGTCATGGCGCTTATATTCCTTTTTTTGTGCGATGTATTTCTGCTTGGGGCTTGTGGGCTTGTCCTGAATAGTGAGGGATAAAATACCCGCTTCAATTAAAGGAGTTAGAATTTCCAGACGGAAATGCTCACGATCCTTCATGCCAAGATGCTTCATTATTTCCCCTCGACTTTTAGGCTCTTTGCAGAAGGCAACAATCTGATCTATTTTCTCATTGTCGACTTGCGGGGTAACTTGCGGGGTAACTTGCGGGGTAACTTGCGGGGTAGCTCCCGCGCGCGTGAAAACAACACGTACAAAAACCGAGAACTCATAGCGAAGAGGAGCTAAGCCCGCCTCCTTGAGCAGATTCTGCATGCGCCTGATGCCTGTCCCCATTTTTTCGATGTAGTCGATTCGCTGCATCAGGTTGGCTATATTGGGATTTCGCAAGAGGCTTACGGTACCGAAATCCGCCGGGTTGAGCCCCTTGGGCAAGCCGCCGGGGCTGGTGATCTCGACCCTGTCATCGAAAATCTCCACCATCACATTAGCGCCTTTCTCAAAATAATCCCTATGGATGACAGCATTGATCACCGCTTCACGCAGAGCTTCGTGCGGTATTTCGAGAATCTCTTTCCGGGCTGGAGAGCCGTCGAACTCGTAGCGCAGGTTCAGGTGCTGTTTTAGATAGATCATGGTCTCATCGATATTGTCCACTATATCGCGGTTGAAATCCTTGCGGTCGAGGACTATGGCCTTATCCTTGCCCTTGTACAGCGCGCAGGTGACGCAAGTATGGAAGTAGTGGTCGGCGAGATTGCGGGCGAAAAAGAGCACAGCGGTATTAGAGTAGATGTTCTGTCCCTGCTGTATGTCGATAACGCGGAAATTCTTGAGAGTGCGCCGGCTGTCCAATACGGAGCTGATTTCTGCAAGTTTCAGAAAACGCTGGAACTTTTGTTCGTCGAAATCGGTATCGGAAAAGTCGCGATAGATCAATTCGTCGAAGCGGACTTTCCCTTCGGCTTTAACAAATTCAACGATCTCGTTGCGATTCATCTTCTGGGAGTTGGGACCGGTACGGTTATAAAAACCCGAAGCGCAGCGATAGGGTTTGTCGTCGCCCTCACGCACTTCGATTATCAGGATATTTTGATACTCCTCCATAATGATCTGAACGGGCGGATCGCAGTTGCGGGCTATGTCCTGGATTTGGGAGCGGATTCTGTTGTCACTATGGAAACCTTTGACTATCCCCTCATCAGCAATACCTATATAAATAAAGCCTCCCGACGCATTGGCGAATGCTACCATCTCCTTGTCGAGATTAGAGATCTGCTCCTTGAATTCTATTCGGTAGCCTTCGCCTTCGGAGAGGACAAGGGCAAGTTCTGCCGAGGTCATGTGAATCTTTTCTCCATCCTGATATCCTGTGAAATCTTGTGATATAAATGTCGACGCTGTTTTATTATAGACTTCCGCTAGGCTGATTGTGAATGCTTCGTTGGATGAAGTCACTTTGTCGCAATCACGAAATCGCTCCAGGTCTTTTCGTCCAAGCCGACAGCCGCCAATCCCTTCCCCGCTCGCACGATCGGAGTCTTCAAGAGGAGGGGGTCATGGAGCAGCTCCTCCCTCGCCTCGTATTCCATGTAAGCCAAACCTCGTTTATTCGCTCTTTCCCCGGCCTTGTCGATGAGAGCATCGTATCCGCCTACGGCCCTCGCTACGTCGTTTAGCTCCCCCGGGCTGGGGGCTTTTTCCAGGATGTCGCGGAACTGGGTCTGGCCACCTCTCTCCTTGAAAAAACGCAAGGCTTTTTGCGTGTCGCGGCATTTTTTCGTTCCGAAAACCTGTATCATAGGAAGCTCCTCTCGAATATTTCCAGTATACGATATGTTGACAGGTTCTAACGACATCCCTATAGTGAGCTTGTTGCGGCGCCGAAAGGCTTAATCGGGAAGGCGGTGAAAAACCGGCACGCCCCCAGGCACTGTAAGGAAGCTAGACCTAGTCCGAAGGCCACTGCGTAAGTGGGAAGGCCCAAGACCTCGATATAAGGCTTCCGAGTCAGGAGACCGACCGCACGGCCGCGCCTTGAGCGCGGACATCGTTAATTATTCACTGGGTGCTGAATAATGAAGGTTCAAACCTCCATAGGTTCCCGCACAGTTCCAGTGTCCTCATC
>CAZHSK010000009.1:0-2851 GCA_964535235.1 uncultured Treponema sp.
TGATCTCACCATCCTTCTCCACACGGATGCTCCGGGCATCCTGAAGAGTGCCCAGGCCCATAAGCAATTCGATCTTGTTTTTCTTGAGCAGATACTGGATGCCCTTGGAGAGCCTTTCAGCGGCCAGGCGTGAGGATTTCCACACGCTGCGGTAGTCGAAGCCCTTTGTATCCACATCCAGACCGCCAGCCTTGAGGAGCGCCAAGCCATCGGAATAAAGGTGGGCATTATTTATCAGGGACTTGGAGGGGATACAACCTATATTGAGACAAACCCCGCCGGGTTTATCCTTTTCCACGATCGCAACCTTAAGACCCAGTTGTGCGCCACGTATCGCCGCAACATAGCCTCCAGGACCCGCTCCCAACACCGCAAGATCAACACTCTTCTCCTGCATTGCGCATGACTCCTTTCATGTCGATCTGGCTATTATACAACCGAAATATCCGGAACGCACCCGCTCTTTCAAGAAAAATTCTAGAGAAGAGCCCGGAAGGGATTGGCTGCCATGGATGAAAGTTCGGCCAGAAAGGCAGCGCCCGTCGCGCCATCTATGCTGCGGTGATCACAGCCTAGGGTGAAGACAATAGTTCTGGCGATTTCGATAGAGTCGGTATCGCTTACGGTAGCTTTTTTCCTCACCGCGCCCACGGCCAGAATGGCCGATCCGGGAGGGTTGATGATGGCCGTGAACTCATCCACGCCAAAGCTGCCCAGGTTGCTGATGGTAAAGCCGGCTCCCTCGTATTCGTCCGGGCTCAAGCCCCTGGTCTTGGCTTTTTCCACGAGGGCTGATAATTCCTCGTCGATCTGCTCCAGTCCCTTACGGTCGCAGTCGCGCACAACCGGGGTTATGAGTCCGTCGGGAAGAGCCACGGCTAGCCCGATGTCTACCGATTCCCGTTCTTCTATGCTGTCGCCCCTCCAGTACACATTAATCTCTGGATGCCTTGCCAGGGCGTTGGCGGCCAGTTTGATAAGTACCGCGTTGAACGATATGGGCTTGGGTCTATCCTTGTTCACCCCAGCCCTGGCATCCAGGAGAGAATCTACATTTATTTCCTTTCGCAGGTAGTAGTGGGGAGCGCTGAAGAAAGATTCACCCAGCCTTTTGGCGATTACCGCCCTTTTTGCACCGATGGGCTTATGTGCAGTTTCCCGTCGAGTGGCAGGAGGCCGGGCAGTGGACACTGCCCCTGATTCTAGGGAAGAAGCAGTGAGTCCGGATGAGGCGAACGTGCGCACATCTTTTTCAGTGACTCTGCCCTCGGGGCCTCTGCCCCTCACGAGTCTTAGATCTATGCCTAGCTCCAGGGCAACTTTACGGGCAAGTGGCGAGGACCTGGGGTAGCCCGCGGGGGCCGAGGGCGCCTGGGGAGGGCGGAAAGCTTGGGCAGCAGAGCTTGATTGTGCATCGACAATCCGCTGATTGGGAGTAGGTGTTGAAGGGAGGGCTGTTTCTGCCGCCGGCTTTGGTGGGATTGCCTTCACGGGAGCCTGCCCAGCTGACAGGGGTTCAGGGGTGCTCGCTGGCTTTGCTCCCGTACTCAGAGAGAGAGAATTGGGATCCTCTCCAGCCTTGCCAATGACGGCAATAGGTTGACCCACCTCGGCCTTGCCGCCCTGGGGTACCAATATTTTTAACAGAATCCCGTTTTTGGGTGCCTCGTAGTCCATGCTGGCTTTATCGGTCTCCACTTCGCACAAGAGCTCTCCCGAAGAAAATGCCTCGTTCTCCTGCTTTTTCCACCGGGCTATGCTGCCTTCGGTCATGGTGGGAGAAAGGGCTATCATCAACAACGCTTCTGCCATTTCAGAAATCCTCCCTGTACAGAACCCTACGGGCCGCGGCAAGAATCTTGTCCACCGAGGGCTGGGCTGCCAGTTCCAAGCTATGGTTGTAAGGCATGGGCACATCTTCGCCCGAGACAAGTTCCACCGGGGCATCCAGCAGGTCAAAGCAGTTCTTGGAGACAAGCCATGCCACATGAGAACCCACGCTGGCCACAGGCCAGGATTCGTCCACGACAATGCAGCGCCCAGTCTTGCGTACCGAAGCGTAGAGGCTTTCTTCGTCCAGAGGCCGCAAAGAACGAAGGTCCAGAACCTCGGCTTCCATGCCCTTGTCATGGAGGGCCTGTGCTGCTTCCATGGCCACCTTTATGGGCTTGGAGAATGTAACAATGCTTAAGTCCCGGCCTTCCCTGGCCAGGCGAGCTTTGCCGATGGGCGTGAGAAACTCTTCATCGGGAACCTCGCCCTTCCAGGCATACATCATCTCCGACTCCAAGAAGACTACCGGGTTATCGTCCCGAATGGCGCTTTTTAGAAGGCCGTAGGCGTCGGCAGGGGTGGCGGGGGCTATTACCTTGAGCCCAGGCACATGAGCCCAGTATGAGGCCAGGGCTTGGGAATGCTGGGCAGCCAGGTATTCGGCAGGGCCATTCGGGCCCCGGAAGACAACGGGTACCTTGAGCTGTCCGCCTGACATTTGGCGCATCTTGGCAGCGTTGTTGACCACCTGGTCGATGGCCAGGAGGGCAAAATTGTGAGTCATCCATTCCACCACCGGGCGAAGTCCGGCTATAGCCGCCCCCACTCCCAGCCCGGTAAACCCAAGCTCGGAAATAGGAGTATCCCTCACCCTTTCGGGACCGTATTTAGACAGGAGGCCTTTGGAAACCTTATATGCTCCGTCGTATTCGCCCACCTCCTCGCCCATGAGAAAAACCTTGGGGTCGCGGGCCATTTCCTCATCCAAAGCCCTATTGAGGGCTTCTCTGTAACTTAATTCAGCCATTTTGCCCTCCTTTTAGGCTAGTATATCAGTGTAAAGTTCGCCGAGTGCGGG
>CAZHSK010000009.1:2951-20983 GCA_964535235.1 uncultured Treponema sp.
TGGGCTCCCACAATGCCATTACCCCCCAGAATATGGTGTTCTGCCGAGAAAAAGTGCATAGAACCGCCCTTGCCTCTGGAACTGCCAGTAATTTTACCGTAGAGCTCTGCCATCAAGGCGGAAGGATCCATTCCACAGGCCAGGGCATGGCCATGATCGCGGTAGGCGGTGAGCACATAGTCCTTGGAGAGATCCAGGACGGAAATAGCCCCAGTAGCCACGGCTTCCTGACCTATATAGAGATGACAGAAGCCTCCGATTTTACGAAGGCCGTACATCTGCCCGGCCTTTTCTTCAAAGGTCCGAATCAGCTGCATCGTATCCAGTAAAGAAACAAGAGTCTTTCGAGGGAAGGCCGACAGGGCTGGGCTTGAGGTATTACCCGAAACTAGGTTTTTTTTCTTACTCATGGCTCAACTCCTGGGATACCTTGCCCTCCTTGAAGGGAGCGAACCAAGAGACCCGCTCGATAGCTGTCTCCACCACTATGAGCTTCTTGGGGTCGCCCGAGTATTTCCAAAAGACATGGAGGCGCGGCCCTATGGCTTCCAGAACCTCTGCGGAAAGACTGGGATCTTTAACTACTCTGGCCTTGCCGTAGGCTGTGGCTATCCTGTCCAGCGACTTGGACTGAAAAATCCATGTTACCCCGGTATTCTTGGACAGATGCTGGACCTTTTCATTGTCCTGGGATGTCACGGCATACAGATAACCCTTGAGCCTGGGAAGAAGCACCGGGGTCATCCACCGAGGATGGGGTAGCGATTGCCCATCCGATGTGATGAATATACCCACCCTCACCTCGTCCACCAGGGTTTCCAGGTTTTCGAGAGCGGTCTTTCCGTTCATGTCCTTGCCTCCTTGGACCGCCGAGCCAATTGGGCGGCCTTTTTCATTTCTAAATACACTTTATACGTAAAAGGAATTCCCGCAAATCTGGAGAAATGCTCCTTCGAACACACTTCAGGAACAAGCACTCTGCCCTCTTCGACGGTAAACAAGACTTCCTCCCCTTTGTGGGGAAATTTGAATGAAAATCGGGGCGTCGCTCTGAAAATCCATTCCTGGGATTCCAGCCTCGACCGCTCTTTATCTGTAATTTTTTCAATCACTGCCGTCGAGGGCAACCGGGCAGGGAGCCTGCCGGAGAGGGAGAGGGAGAGCGCCTCGGCCAGCGCTTCGGGCAGCATGAAAGGCCCGATGGATGAAATATTGACTGGCTGGGCTGGAACCGAGGGCAGGGAGCGATCATCGTGGGTTTCTATGCCGCCCAGGGAGTTCTCCAATGCTCTCAGATCACTGGATACCAAGAGAGTGCCGTGGTGCAGGACGTTTTCCTTTCCAAAACGTCTGGCAGTGCCCGAAATCTTAAATCCAGGGCAGGGAGACTCCGGGCCGCAATAAAGACCGCCCCTCTCTCCCGGTTCCACAGGATAGCCGATTTCTCTTAAGGCCCCGGCTATCAAGGCTAACTCTGAATCCTTGTCATGGTTGTTTCGGGGAAGAATAAGAGCCCAGTTGAGATTTCCCCTGTCGTGGTAGACTGTGCCGCCTCCAGAATCTCTCCTGAATACAGGGAGCTTCGAATAGGGACTCACTTCCTTCCAGGGGTTCTGGTTGCGGCCGATTACGAGGCAGGCGTCGTTTATATAAAAAAGCAGAAGAGCTCCATCGCCGCTCCAGAGCCCGAGAAGGGCCGCCTCTAGAGCCAAATGTTCGACGGCGGAATGGCCGTCGAGGATGAAACTCTCTATCCTCATGTTATATAGAATATATCGAATATTATCGCTTGTGCAAAATCTTCGGATCGACCGCCGCCAGGCTTGGGAATCCTCAATCCGAGAAGCCCCTATAACGCATGTAGAAGAAGAGGGTGGCTGTCATCAGCGCATGGCCGTAATCTTCTGCGCCAATCATGTCGATGGCTTCCCGCTCGGGAACCAGTAAAATCTCGATTTCCTCGTTTTCGTCCAGGACCTGGTCGCCCTCCAGATAACAGCCCTCGGCTATGAAGGCGTGGAAGGTGTTGGTCATGAATGCGGGGTTAGGGGAAAGATCCCCAAGTGGAAGAACCATCTCCGCCCTATACCCGGTTTCTTCCAATAATTCCCTCACAACGGCTCTCGCGGGATCTTCGCCCTTGTCCACGATGCCGCCGGGAAATTCCACTGATATCCGCCCCGTACCATGGCGATACTGACGGATCATGACGAACTTCCTGCCCTCGGGTGTATCCACCACGGGGATTACGCCAGCCCAATCCGGAGCATTGACGAGAAAGAAAGAACCTTTCTTTCGGCCGTCACACGTTGTCCTGTCGCTTTGGGATACATCGAAAATGCGGCAATCAGCAATTTTCTTGGTATCGGTTTCTTCCCACCAACAGGGCATGTCCACGCTCTTTTCCTCCGGATTGCCCCATAATATCCCTATGGCAGCCTGCCGTGAAGTGCGTCGGCGGCAGCCTTGAGATAGGCAAGCCCCGCTGGCAGTTCGGGGTGGAACCTGGCTAGGGCTTTGCGCATTACCTCCCAGGCCGAAGCCGGCATGAGTTCTTCTATGATCCTGTAGTTATAGTATGGACTGCCCTTGTATATCCCCGTTTTAGAAGACTCGCGCAGCACGTTTATGGCTGAAGCTATTCTATCCTCACCTTCTTTAACCAGTCCTTGAATTTTGGCTTCCTCGTCCGCCAACTTCCCCTCAATTGCTTCCCGCATGGCCTTATAGCTGTAGCGTTTTATCCTGGGAATCTCCAATATCAGGGCTGCGCATTCGAGGTATTTTAAAAGGAGATTTTTTTCATGCTCCATTTCCCTTGGAAACTCGAATTGAGGCTTTGGAAGCTCCAATGGAATCTCGGGTTTCCTGGCGGGTTCCAGAAAATAATTATACCCTTCCAGGTTTCCGAAACTGCGAAGGGTATCCAGGTAACCTAAAAGCTGGAACTCCCTTAGAAATTCCCTGTCGAAATCGAATATCCAGCCCATATTTATGGAGCTCTTGATGTAGGCGGTGAGACTTCCCTCGGCTTCAATCCTGCGGTTTCTGCCAAGGCCGCCGATGTCCGAGACTATAAGGCGCCTATAGCCCCGCTTTCGAGCCATTTCGTAGGGAATATTCTCGAGCACTCCCCCATCCATATACTTCTTGCCGTCGATTACCGGGGATTTGAAACCCGGAAAAGCCGCGCTGGCCATCAGATAGTCCAGTACCTGGCCTTCCTCCATATCCTCTAAGAACATCTCCCTAGGCTTTAAGCTGGAAAGATCGATGGTAACGATACCCAAATCCTTGCCCGAAGCGCGGATTTTGGATTCATCGATATGGGTTTCAAGAAGCTTGCGCAGGGGGCTTGTATCCAGACCTTTATGGGATATCAGCGAGCGGAAAAACTCGGGTGTGTTCTGTATGGAATCGCGGCTTACCGAAAATTTCCCTTCCTCAATAAAACCTTTGGGAAGCGAAACTATGGATTCGAGACTTACCGATTCGGCAAAGGATTCGAAACTTTCTTGGGTGTCCTGGGCGAGGAGGCCCGCGACCACGGCCCCGATCGATGTGCCAACGAAGGCGTCCACCTCAATGCCCATCTCCAGAACAGCCTTCCACACACCGAGGTGGTAAATCCCTTTGGAGCCTCCCCCTGCCAGGACAAGACAGAAACCCTTGTTCCGCCTGCGCATGCGCCGCCTCCTAGTATGGGCGTAAAAAAGGCTTCCCGAAGGAAGCCTAATTTTACAATAGCAGGGACAGGACTCGAACCTGTGACCTCCGGGTTATGAGCCCGACGAGCTGCCAACTGCTCTACCCTGCGTCGTGTTGGATAAACCTACATCAAACTGCAAAAAATGTCAAGGTAAGGAAGCGCTTGTGGGCATGGAGACCTATCCTAGAGCCTAAAGAGCCTGCGAAGATTGGTGCTTGTCGCAACCCTGTAGTGGATATAAATAAGGAAAAGGGCTATGGGTCCCAGGGCGAGCGCGGTGATTACCGACCAGCCCGGCAGGAGGGCATCGCCAGTGTAAAGGTCTATAAAGAGTTCGATCCCCAGGCAGAAGAGGGCTATCCCAATGAGCGTATACGCAATGATATTGAGCCCCTTGCGTTTGGCCTTGCTGGTCATCACGGCAACTACCGAAGAAATGCCTTCGGCCAGGAGGATGATAGGTAAGGCGAGGCGCCAAGCCCAGCCCGAGTTGCCCATTATGAATCCCAGGGAGAGAAGAAAGGCTAAAGGAGCCAGGAGAGCGAGGAGGATGCCCAGTTTGGTCGAAAAGCCCAGTCTAAGAAAGGCCGTAGCCAAGACCCATATGAAGGCCGAGGAGGCCAGGGGGTAAAGAGACCAGGAAATGCGCTTTTCCACCAGAAGGTTTATTAAGAAAATTGCCAAGGCCGTGATGGCTAGCGCGACGGAGAGAATCTCCCAGGCAATCTTCTTCTGCTCGTCCTTTGTAAAATTCTCTTCCTGAATCCCCCCGGGGGAGCTGAATGCAGCTTTACCTTCAGAGGGAGGGTTTAGAGCGGCTGAAGGAGCCCCGGAATTTGGGTACCTGGGATTGGGAGCGCCGCAGAGAGGGCAGGCTGGCGCGCTGCCTATCTCTACGCCACAATCGGGACAATATGGCATGGTTTACTCCTCATCTTGGCGACAGCGTACTTGAACGGAAAGCCCAAGGGCGCGAAGGCGCCTGAAAAAAAGCGCTTCCAGCTTTCTGGAGCGGATCAGGCTGCCGAAACTGATAATCAACTCATCCTTCCATGAAAGAGCCGAGGCATTGGTAAAAGTTGTGGTGCTGGGCGCGGGAGAGAAGACAACTGATTTTATGTGGGAAGCTATCCCCGGGGGAAGCTTTAAGGGACCCAGATTGGAAATGAAACCGCTTAACATGGACTCGCCTAGGACTAAAAAGAGAATCCGAGCGGCTATGTCCTTGATCCAAAGCGGAATGAGCCGCACGACAGGATGGCGGGTGCCTCCAGCGTTGCGGGAAATCTGCATGGCCAGGGATTTGGGGTCGCCCTCTAGCTTCATCCTATGATGGGATCTTTTTACCAATTCGTCAAAACTTCTGGCACCCAAATCGAGGTTTTCCCTTAAAAGGAAAAAAAGCGAAAAATTCCGGTTAGTGCGGGTGGAGTAATACTGTCTGAGATTGACAGGTATTTCCACCGAAATAAAACGCTCCCTTGGGCGGAGCGGCTGGGCCAGCCAAAGGCTCTGTAGGGCGTCCAAGTAGACAGCGCCTAAAAGCGCCGTGATGGTAACATTTCGCTTCTTGGCTTCCGCCAGCACTTCTGAGAGTTTTAATCTGCCAACAATGATACGGTAGCTGCCTTTGGGTAAGCGCTCATCCTTCAGGTGCCAGACCTTGGGATTAGCCTCAGGGGCGGGAAGCCGGCCGGGGAAAAAGCGCTGATAGGCATCTTCGTACTCTTCAGGGTCGGCCTGGCTATCAGGCGATGGTATGTCCGCAAATTCTCCCTCGCCCAGGGCTGCGCCTGGATCCTCCCCTAAAAGCACAAAATAACGGACCAAAAGGCATTTCATAAAGGCAATGCCACCGGTGCCATCGGTAAGAGCATGGGAGAATTCACCGGCTATCCGCGAGCCATGCGCGCGGATTCTAAACATTCTGGTGCCTCGGCGATTGATGTCCCAGTCCTGGCTGGGGCTGCCCGTATCCGGAAAAACCTGGGGACTCGTAGCGCACTGGTCTAGGTAATACCAGAAAAAACCCCGCTTGAGGGTTACATTGAAGTAGGGGAAGCGTTCAGCCGTATAGGCCAGGGCATTGCCCAGAACAAAAAGATCTACCTGGCTATCGAGTTCGAACTCGAATCTGAAGAGACTGGTGCTGACTGAGTTGGTGACGGCGGGCATGATGGTGCCGGCGTTGTCCAAGCCATACCAGACCCCCGCTTCATCGATACGCCTGGTATGGATAAATTTCCTGTCCCTGTCCGCCTTCATGTAGAATTATAGGAACGAAGCGTAGGGAAATACAAGGACCAGGAGCACGGTTACCACGAGGGCCGGCACAAAGTCGGCGGTCTTGAATTTCCTGATATCCAGAAGGCTTAAGCCTATCATGATAACCAGGGCTCCCCCTATCGCGGAGAGCTCGGTGAGCATCACTTCGGAGACAAAGGGCTTTATTTTTACCGAGAGCAAAGTCAGGGCGCCCTGGTAGACAAGGATCGTTAGGGAGGAAAACATCACTCCCCTGCCCATGGCCCCTGCAAAAATTATGGACATGAAACCGTCCAGGATGCTTTTTGTTAGTATCAGTGAGTAATCACCTTCGGTGCCGGCCTTGAAGGATCCCACGATAGCCATGGCACCGGCGCAGAAGAGCACCGAGGCGTTTAAAAAGCCAAGTGCGAAGCTGGAGCCTTCGGAGTTCCGGTCGAAACGGTTTTTAAGCCTTTCGCCAAAACTCATGATGGCCCCCTCTATGTTGAGGGCCGTGCCCGCGAGCCCGCCGAGTATAAGGGCAATGGCGAAGGCCAAGAGGTGCTTGGTAGTCAAGGCCATTTGAATGCCTATCACCAAAGAGGTGATGCCTGCGGCCGCGAAGATAATTTTCTGGTATTGTTCCTTGATGCCCTTGTGCAGCAAAAGACCTATAAGGGATCCGAGCACAACGGCAAGAGCGTTTATGACTGTTGCTATCATTATTCACCTTTCGCCAAAGTCGGAGCGGGAAAGCCCTGCAATTGACCCCGGCGGCGGAAGTATAGCATAATCGCAATTCTAAAGGGGAGTCTATGCAGCGCAGATCGAGTAATCCCGCCCGGTGGGGCTTTCGTGTACCGTCGGGGCTGGCCGCCGCGGTTATCCTTTTGATTCCGCTTTTATTTGCATCCTGCGCCACAAGACTTCAGCCCATTCCCGAGGGCATGAGTTCGGCCCAAATTATCCAGCTGGCACAGGAAAGATCGGATATCTATGACTGGAAAGGCGCCCAGTACTATTACCAGGCCTTGGAAGAGCGCTTTCCCGAAGACCTTAACCTGAGGGCAACGGCCATGTACGAACTGGCCTTTATCGAATACAAGCAAGGCCATAACGAAAAAGCCAGAACGGGATTTATGGCCGTGCTGGCGCTCTACGATGGTCCTGGCGGAGACAGTCTGCCCACCACATGGAAGATCCTATCCGAAAAAGTGATGGCCAAGTTGCCTAAACTGGACACTACTGCCACTACCCTTCAACAGAGCGGCACGGCACAGCCCACATCCTAAGAAGGTTTTCCTTACGAGGATTCCTGGGAAAGGGCTTCGGCTGTCTCTACCCATTCATCGTTGAGGGTCTCGGTTTCTCTTTCAATTTCAGCCATGCTGGCCAGGATATCCTTTACCTTTGCTCCATTCGAGTATACCTCGAGCTTGGCCATTTCCTTCTCCAAGGCCTTCCTGCCCTCAGCTAAATTCTCCAGCCTTCTCAGAATCTCCTCCTCCCTCTTCTTCAGCTTACGCAGCCTCGCTTTCTGGGCCTTCTCCTCTTCCCAGGAAAGGGCGGCCTTGGGCTGATCCCCCTTAAAGGGCTGATTCTGCGAAGAAGGGTTGAGCGAGGCCTGTCCAGAATCCTTGGAAGACCTTCCCTTGGTCTGGGCTACAAGGAGTTCTTCCTGGAGGGCTGCCTTTTTCTCCAGATAATAGGAATAGCCGCCATAGTAAAGCCTGGGTGTTGTGCCAGCCTCCAGTTCGAGGACCCTGTCGGCTAGCTCATCGATGAAACCCCTGTCGTGTGAAACAAAGATAACAGTTCCCTCGAAGGCCCGCAGGGCTTCCAGGAGTACATCCTTGGAAGTGAGATCCAGGTGGTTAGTCGGTTCATCCAGTATTAAGAGATTGGCCGGATGGAGAAGCATCTTGAGCAGGGCAAGCCTGGATCTTTCTCCTCCTGACAGGACAGACACAGGCTTTTCTACATCATCGCCCCTGAAGAGGAAGGCGCCCAGTAAGTTTCTGAGCTTGGGCAGCAGATCGTTGGGGCAGACCGTTTCCGCCTCTTCTTCCACGTTGAGGAGGGATGACATGTTCTCCGCCGAATCCTGGGCGAAATAGCCTATCTCTATTCCTGAACCAAAGGTAATCGTGCCCTGGTACTGGGCATCTGTGCCGGCTATAAGGCGCATGAGTGTGGACTTGCCCGCACCGTTAGGCCCCACGAAGGCTATCTTCCTGCCCCTCTCCACTTCCAGCGACAATTTGTCGATTACCTTGAGAGAACCATAGGATTTGCCAAGATTTTCCAGTCGCACCGCGATTTTACCCGAACGGGGCGCCGGGGGGAACTGGAAATGTATATGTTTCATGCCCTCGGGAATCTCAATAGGCACTATCTTTTCCAGCATTTTAATGCGGCTCTGCACCTGGGGAGCCTTGGATTCCTTGTAGCGAAAGCGCCTGATGAAATCCTCTATCCTCTGGATTTCCTCCTGCTGGCGTCCCCAGGCCTGAAAAATGGATTCCAGCTCTGTTGAGCGGCGCTCTTCGTAGGCACTGTAGCTCCCCGGATAGCGGGAAAGCTTTCCGCTGAAGAGTTCGTAAACTTCCTTGATAGTTACATCGAGGAAGTAGCGGTCGTGGGAGACTAAAAGAACGCCACCCCTGTAATCGGCCAGAAAACCTTCCAGCCAGCCCCGAGCTTCCAGGTCCAGATAGTTGGTGGGCTCGTCCAGGAGCAGTATATCGGGGTCTTCCAGGAGAATTTTCGCCAAGGCCAGACGCATTTGCCAGCCGCCGGAGAGTTCCTGGGACATTTTTCCGAAGTCTTGGGTGCTGAACCCCAGGCCTCTCAAGACGTCCGAAATCCTTTCCTCCCGCCTGAAATAGCCGCTGGACTCCACTGCCCTACCTAAATCGTCGAACTCTTCCAGAATCCTGGCCGTCTGTCTTTCATCCAGGTTCCTGTCCTGGAGCTTCCTGCCCAGCTCCTCCTGGCGAATAAGCATTTCAGCTATATGAGAAAATGCCTTTTCAGCCTCCTCCAACACAGTTCCCGAACCGGGCACCACATTGGTCTGGGGGAGGTAGCTTATTCTCGCCCCCCTGGTTACCGAGAGCTCCCCCGAATCGGGAGCGATTTGCCCCACAGCGATCTTCATGAGGGTGGACTTGCCGGCCCCGTTGGGGCCGGCAAGGGCTGCGCGCGAACCTTCCATGAGGGTGAGGGTAGCGGATTTGATTATGTCCCTGGCGCCGAATGCCAGGCTAATATTGCTGAGTTGTACAAAGGCCACGTATAGACTTCCCTATCTACCTGAATGTATGTCCAGGCTGGTCTTTCCCAGCTTGGTCTTAAGCGTTGCCGAAGCCAGTCCGGGGGCGGGAATCTCCAGAGGAGCCAGTACCAGGTTCTTGCCCTGGAGCGCGTAAGCATAATCACTCCTGCGCCCTGTATCGTCAGGGTAGAGAGAGAAACCTCCGTCCCATTGGGATTTTAGCTCAGGCGCGAGCCTGAGACCGAAGTGAACCGAACCCTTCTGTCCAGACTCGGACTCCTTGGCTGATGGAGTAAAGCCGGCTGGCAGAAAGAGGGTATCGCTCCAGGTGTAGATACCGCTGGGCCAAAACTCCAAGGTACCGGCGAAGGGTGAGGAGAATTGATATACTCCCGCTTGGTCGGGCTTGGCACCCGCAGCTTGGGCACTGGCAAAGAAATCCCTCAAGGCCGCGCTCTTCCTGGCTTCCTCGGCCCTTATGGATTCCCGAATCGTCTCGGTTTCCATTGCAGTGAGGCGTAGCGATGTATCGGTGCTTTCCCAGCCTGCAATATCCTCGGGTTCGCCCGCCCTGTCGGCACCCCAACGTACAAGGAGGCTTGAAGAGCCCTCTGGCTTGATACGCAACTCGCTGCCCTTGAAGACGAGCCAGCCATCCTCGCTTATAACCTCGGTGTAATTGAAGACCTTGGAGGAATTGGGCAGCTCCAGCCTAAGCTGCCTATTGAGCGCGTCGCCGAAGAGGCCGTAGCGAAGGGAAAAATAATCAAGGTCCACCATACCTTCGTCCCGCATCTGGGAAAACCAGGCTGGTCTCCAAGTTTTGGAGAATACGAGATTTACCGCCCTGGTATCGCCTGGCTGCACTACAGACTCTTCAAGGCCGAGGCCGCTGGCCTCATCGTAGATGGAAAGCGTATAGCTGAATACATAACCCCTAGTGCCGTCCTTGGCCAGGACATAGTACCATTCGCCGGGCAGCTTATCTTGGCCGGTGTAAACGGCTTCGCCCTCCACAATGCCCAGGGCCTTGACCATTTCGCCTTCCCTCATGCGGTACACTCTACGCGCTGAAGCCCTGTTGGTGGGCGATTCGCGAACCGGAAGACCATCCCTTTCGGCCACGAGATATATGCTCGCCAGACTGGCCAGGGCCTTCGCTCTCTCTTCGGCGGCCCGTTTAGAACTGAAGTGCTCCAATTGCCATAAGGGTAGCTCTAGCCTTTCATCGCTGCCCGACAGGCCTATAACATACTGTTTGGTAATGTTGGATTTAAGATAGACAGGTACTACGCTGCCTGCCTTGGCTTCGGTACCTTTTACCGTCCAGAGCACGACTCCCCACCCTATGCGGCCGGAGCAAGACAAAAGTAATACCAAGGTAGCGAGGAGCATGGTGAATAGGGGAAAGCTATGGAGGCGCGCGCTTGAGGCTGGGTGTCTATCCTTGTTCATTCGCGCGGATTGTACACCCGTAGGCTCCGGACGGTAAACCCCAAGGCTTGGCGCTAGAAAAAGCCTTAGTCTGTGCTATCATGACACTGTATGATGAAGGCATCAGGGAGATCGCCATGAAGTCCAGCGAAAAGAAAGCGAGCGCGGTACCAGTTGCTGCTATAGAGATAGGCTCTACGGGCATCCGGCTTCTGATCGCGTCGATTGACGAATCGGGTTCGGTAAAGGTCGTGGACAAAGCCGGCAAGCCCAGCAGGATAGGAAGAGATGTGTTCACCTCGGGCACGATAAGCAGGGAAGCCATACGAGAGAGCGTTGCGGTACTCCTGGCTTTCAGGGAACTCCTCCACGGGTATGCCATAAGTCCCGACCAGGTGAGGGTAATAGCTACCAGCGCCCTGAGAGAGGCTGCCAACCGGGATACCTTCCTGGACAGGGTACAGCTTCAGACGGGGTTCAGGATTCGTGTGGTGGAGGATATCGAAGAAAATCATCTGATGTACCTAGCCGTCCAGCAGGCATTGCAAGATGAGCGCAAGTTCCTCTCCAAGGCCAACGCGATGATCCTGGAAGTAGGCGGCGGCACGACGGAAATTATGCTTCTCAAGCGGGGCAAGATGGTATCCAGCCACAGCCTCCATATCGGCACCCTTCGCCTAGAGGAGCAGATGAGGGAGGCTGGGGCTTCCAAGGAATACCTTAGGGAGTACCTGGAAAGTCACATCAAGAATGCCTGCGATCTCATGGCCGAAGATATGCCATTGGAAACGGTGAAGTCCTTCATCGTGGTAGGCTCAGATGCACGGCTCGCAGCCTACTACGTATCGGGAAAAAGTTATGACGAGTATTCCCTTCTCGAACGAGAAGGGTTCCTTTCCTTCGCCGCCTCGGTGGCTGCTATGTCCACTGAAGAATTGATAGCTACCTACCATCTGCCCTGGTCCGAAGCCGAAGGCCTTGCTCCGGGACTCATCATCGAATCACTTTTTCTCGCCAGGACTGGCGCTGAGGAATTGATTATTCCCAAGGTTTCCATACGGGAGGGCATTCTTTTAGCCGATGCCCGGGGGCTTGATCCGGCGGTGGAGGAAGAGCTCAGACGGCAGATAGTGGCTTCGGCCCAGGCCTTGGGCAAGCGATTTCATTACGACGAGGCTCATGCGCGCAACGTTGCCTACTCGAGCCTACAGATATTCGATGCCATGACCGAAGACCATGGCATGAAACATCACGAAAGGCTATTATTGGAAACCGCGGCAACGTTGCACGATATTGGAACCTATGTCCGCGCTTCCGGACATCATCGACACGGCGAGTACATCGTATCCAACTCTGAAATATTCGGGCTTAACAGAAGCGATATAAATATAATTTCTAACGTTGTGCGTTATCATAGAAGAACTCCGCCCTCCCCCACTCATGTTAATTACATATCCCTTCCGAGGGAGGACAGAACGGTGGTCATGAAGTTGTCCGCCATCTTACGCGTCGCCGATGCGATGGACAGAAACCATACGGGGCGGATGTCCGACGCAAGGTTTGAAAAAAACGGTGAGCGTTTTGTGATACGATCGGCGCGCAACCTGGACTTCTCCCTGGAAAGGCTTTCTTTAGCCGATAAGGGGGATCTTTTTGAAGATGTATTCGGCCTTTCGCCGGTAATCGTATGAGGAAACGATGAGCGATATTCCCATGCTCAACCGAGAATTATCTTGGGTTGAATTCAACGCGCGCATCCTCCATGAAGCGACCAAAAACTCGATCCCCCTTCTGGAACGATTGAAATTTCTAAGTATAGTCGCTTCCAATTTCGACGAGTTCTTCATGGTCCGCGTGGCCGGAATAAAAGCGGAAATTCGCCAGACCCAGGCCGCAGGACTCGAACTCTCCGCGAATAATCTTGCCCACAGGGAGGCGGAACGACTGCTGGAACTGGTAGCTGGCAGGGTACGCGAGCTTGCCAGGATTCAATACGCCTGCCTTATCAATGAAGTACTTCCCGGCCTCGCAGATGTGGGCTTGGAGATACTGCCTCCATCGTCCTGGGACCCGGGGGTTAAGCGCTACCTGGAAACCTACTTCATGGAACAGGTATTTCCCCTTATTACCCCTCTTCGTATAGAGGAAGAAGAAGAACTGCCCACCATAGGCAATCTCCAAATACACTGCGCCTTCGAGCTGAGCGATTCTAGGGGAGTTAGGCATTTCGCCCTGGCCCAGGCCCCTAAAAACTCACCTCGCTTCGTGTCCATTCCGGCCAGGGAGGATGTTGGATCCGAAGGTTTTCGCTGCGCCCTGTTGGAAGATTTGATTATAAGCTTCGCATCCCGGCTCTTCCCTGGGTATTCGATGGAAGGAGCCCTGGTGTTCAAGGTTACCAGGGATGCGGATTCCGGCGTAGATGAGAACAGGCAGGAGGATTTCCTAAGCGCCATGGAAGAGGTGCTGGCCGGCAGGCAGAACTCCACCCCCGTACGCCTCAGCTACTCAGGCAACTCCCCTGCCATACTGGAACTCCTTCAGAAAAAACTCGACCTGGGAGATATAGACAGCTACAGGCTGGAAGGCCCCATTGACCTGGCCGGTTTTTATGAGCTGGTGAGCCTGGAGTGGAAGGGCGGCCTGGAGCATCGTGCCAAGCTGCGCGACAAACCATGGAAGCCCATCGAACTGCCAGCGGCGGAGGGCTTGAGCGTGTGGGAGGAAATAGAAGGTGGCGACAGGCTCCTCTTCCTGCCCTATGAATCCTTCGGCGCAGTCCAACGCTTTTTGGACGAGGCTGCCGATGATCCAACCGTGCTGGCCATCAAGATGACCCTCTACAGGACATCAGGCGATTCGCCGGTGGTAAAGGCCCTTATTCGGGCAGCCAGAAACCGCAAACAGGTGGCGGTTGTGGTGGAGCTGAAAGCCCGCTTCGACGAGGAAAGGAACATAACCTGGGCTTCCACGCTGGAACAGGCGGGAGCTATCGTCACCTATGGCGTCTCCAAGCTCAAGGTACATGCCAAGGCAGCCCTGGTCCTGCGCAAGGCCAGGGACGGTTCCATAAGGAAATATCTACACCTGTCCACGGGCAACTACAACGACAAGACTGCCCGCAGCTACTCGGATCTTTCGCTTTTTACAGCCAACGAGGATTTGTGCAGGGAGGCAGCCGCGCTCTTCAACATGCTGACAGGCTATTCTACCATACAGAGCCTAACGTACCTGGCTGTAGCGCCCTTCGATCTTAAAAAGCGGCTTATAGCGCTGATAGAGAGGGAAGCCCAGCGGAGCAGCCCCGAATCACCGGGCCTTATAGAAATGAAGCTGAACGCCCTGGCTGACAGGGATATCATCCATAGTCTCTACAAGGCGTCCAAGGCTGGGGTGCTTATCTACCTGAACATACGGGGAGCATGTACTCTCATCCCAGGTCTGCCGGGCGTCTCTGAAACCATAGAGGTGCGCAGCGTGGTGGGGCGCTATCTAGAGCACGGCAGGATGCTGCATTTCCGCAATGGAGGCCAGGACGAGGTCTACCTTTCCAGCGCCGACTGCCTGCCCAGGAACCTGGAGCGCAGAGTGGAACTGATGTTCCCCATTCTGGATGAAAAGCTCGCAAGAGCCTGCAGGGAGATTTTTTCGGTGTTTTTCAAGGACAACGAACATTCATACAGGATGCTCTCCGATGGAAACTGGAAGCCTGTGGAGCCGAATGAGGGAGAAAAACGCGTCTATGCCCAGGAGTTGCTCTACAAGCGGATACAGCGCATGGCGGAAATCGCCGAGGCTCCTCCAGAACAGCTCAAGGTGCGGCGAAGGTTCAGATCGGGAGGCGAGGCTTGATGCAGCCTGGCGTGGCGGCAGCCCTAAATTTTAATGCCCAGGCATCCTGAGCCACTCCAGAAATTACTCGCAGCGGCGAAGCACTACAGGAAGCGCATCGTTGGCTCTGGCCTTTTGAACTAGAACGCCGACCGCGAGGGTGAGTACGAACAGAAGAGCCGCCGAGGCCACGGCGGGAGCTTCGGTGGTTCGAGAAAATAGCAGCCTGCCTAATCCATAGCCAATAAAGAGCGCGACTAGAGGCAGCCCGAGGACCCAGAATGCGCCCTTGGCTTGTTCGGCACCGGAAATCTCAATTTCCACGCTATCGCCTTCCTTGAGCTGTATACCGCCTGAGTTGAGCGCTTTCAGATCACCGCGGCCGGATTTGCAATGGCTGTTGTGGCAAGATTCGCATCCTTCATGCATGGCTATGGCGATATGGACGATCTTACCTTCAATTGACTTGATCGTTCCCGTTTCTCTCATCGATTATCTCCTTGCAGGGTATGCGGAAGCTCTCTATAGACTCGCTCTTGCCCGAATCGGTTATGCGCAGGGCGCAGCCCTGCACTTCCAGACCCTGAGTGCCGTCCTGTGCCCATACGCGCAGGGCGCTCATGTATTCCTTGACCTTAGACTCGGGATCCATGCCACCCACCGAAAGCAGACTGCCTGTCCTGCCTGAGTCGGTTATGGCCGCTGTCCCCTTGGGGCATAATCGGGCATCGGCGGTGAGGGCCTTGGAGTGGCTTCCCAGGACCGCGGATACTCGTCCATCCAGATAGGCTGCCATGGTGAGTTTTTCAGCGGTGGTGGCGGCATGGAAATCCACAATAATGGTGGGGCTTTCCGCTGAGAGCCTCTGCAGTAGCCTATCGGCCGCAAGAAAGGGGTTTTCGGGATGAACCCTGGGAAAGCCCGACTGTCCCAGGAGGGAGAGCACCATGACAGGGCCTGCATTGGTTCTGAAGAGCTTCCAGCCCCTCCCAGGATTATCGTAGGGATAGTTGGCGGGGCGCAGCACCCAGCCTGCCTTGGGATAGAACTCCGTCATGTCGGGTTTGTAGTATGCGCAGTCACCCACGGTAAGGCAGTCCACCCCCAGTTTACGGAGATAGACAGCGTGCTGCACCCCCAGGCCCGCCCCGCCGGTTACGGAGTCCGCCGAGGCGATGATGAAATCGGGGCTGTAGCGCTTGCGGATTTCGGCAAGGCTGTGCTTGAGGGTGAACACCCCGGTCTTGCCGGTGATCTCACCGATATAGACGACTGAAAGACTCATTGAAAACAATGTACAGAATTTTCAGTCCCTTGGGCTACTGGTGGCTGTAACTCTGAACCTCATCGAACACATATTCCAGGGAAAGGCCGGCCTTCTTGAACATCGCTTCGCTCTCGGCTCCGTCGTGGTAGCGGCGTTCGCAGACAATCCTGACGATGCCACAGTTGATGATCATCATGGCGCAGGTGCGGCAGGGTGTCATTCGGCAATAGAGGGTAGCCCCCTGTATGGCCACTCCCCGCTTGGCGGCCTGGCAGATGGCGTTCTGCTCCGCGTGAACCGTGCGGACACAGTGCTGGGTTACCGATCCATCTTCATGAATAAGCTTTTTAAGCTGATGCCCAACCTCGTCGCAGTGGGGTAGTCCGCTGGGAGCGCCCACATAGCCGGTGGCCAGAATCTGGTTGTCCTTGGCGATAACGCAACCCGAGCGGCCTCTGTCGCAGGTGGCCCGCTTGGCAATCGCGTTGCAGACTTCCATGAAGTACTCATCCCATGTAGGTCTTGCATAGACTGGATCGGCCATACTCTTCTCCGGGAATCGAATTTTGGGGCTTTGGCTGTTCGGAAACGGTATCGGCAAAGGCAGCTCCAAACCCAGGGCCATGATCGCCTTTAGGAGCTTTAGAGTCAAGGCTGACTACTGGCGGTGCTTTTCAATCCAGGGCTTTTCTGTTATGGTTTTCACGTTTCCAAGGGGAGGCTCTAGTGAGACGTTTTTATAGAATCATCATGACAGTGGCATTCCTGGCCAGCACCGCAGGCATGGTTTCCTGCCAGAGTTCGGAGAGGCCCGATGGTATGTATGCGATTTTCGAAACCCCCAAGGGCAACATTGTAGCTTCTCTGGAGTTTGAGAAGGCGCCGATGACAGTGGGCAACTTTGTCGGTCTGGCCGAGGGCAAGCTGGATGTCACCAAGGGCAAGCCATATTATGATGGGATTAAATTTCATAGAGTCGAACCTGGCTTTGTAATCCAGGGCGGCGACCCCAAGGGCGATGGCACCGGAGGCCCGGGGTATCGCTTTCCCGACGAGTTCTCCCCCGATCTCAAACACGATGGTCCCGGCATTCTCTCCATGGCCAACGCCGGTCCCAATACGAACGGAAGCCAGTTCTTCATAACCCTGGGCGCGGCCGCCTGGCTGGATGGCATGCACTCGGTCTTCGGCAAAGTGGTGGAAGGACAGGACGTGGCCTCCTCTATTACCGCAGGGGATCAGATAAAAAGCCTCAAGATAGAAAGAGTCGGAAGTGCCGCGAAGAATTTTGACTCGTCCCAGAAGGCTTGGGATGAGCGCTTGAGTGCCGGGTATGCAGCGCTGCGCGCCGCCGCCCAAGCCAAGCGCCAGGCCGATAAAGCGGCTATTCAGGCTTCCTGGCCAGATGCTATCGAAGACGAGTATGGCATATTCCAGAAAGTGCTCCGCAAGGGTTTTGGCGATACTCCATCCAAGGGCGACACGGTGGCGATGATTTACAAGGGCATGCTCCTGGACGGCACCGTCTTCGACCAGTCTGCCTTGTCGGGAGGACCGCTCAAATTCAAGGTGGGCACAGGGGAGATTATCGATGGCTGGGACAAGGTGGTAGCCACCATGCGGAAGGGCGAAAAACGCCTGGTCGTCATTCCTCCCGAACTGGCCTATGGCTCCTCGGGAATAAGCGGCGTTATACCTGCCGACGCATTCCTGGTCTTTGAAATGGAGCTTACCTCGATTACTAAATAATCCGGGTGAATTTTTCTTATACGAGGCTTTTGCAAAAGTCAGACGAGTTTTGCAAAAGCTACCTTTATGATGCGTACGTTTCGTCAATTTTTATTCCTCTGGCATAAAAATTGACGAAACCACAAAGCTACTTTCAAATTTAACAGACTTTTGAAAGTAGCTCACAATCGTCACTTTGAGATTTTAGACATTTTAAACATTTCAGCAATTGCCAAGAAATTGGCTCAGGAAATTGGAGATTTTAGATTATTTGCTGTTTTTCCCCCGGTTTATCGAGTTTTTTTCAGTGTAGAAATTGCCAAATTTAGCGATCAGGGTAAAAGCATACCGTGAATTTCGGGGTACCATGATTATGAGAACATGGTATGAAGATCCGGAGTGTATCAAGAAGGGTCGCTTCCCTTTTGGCAATCACCTTACTTCTGGCCGTACTGTGCCCTTCGATATCCTATGCCGACGGATAATTAACCCAGCGCAACAGCTCGTCAGTAAGCATACAGATCGTTGCCTATGTTCCC
>CAZHSK010000010.1:0-20788 GCA_964535235.1 uncultured Treponema sp.
CCCGATGTCTGGACCGATATCGCCGCGGCAATCAGCCCTCCGAGGGCAAGAATTACGGCTATAAGATTGAGCGCCCGGTGGGCTTTTAGCCACCACTTTTTTTTCTTTAGAAACCGGGCAATGGTTGCTGCGGTTATCATTGCCAGCGCCGCGGCGCTCATCAATCCCAGATGAAGGTAAATGAGGCTCACTCCGAGCCTCCCATGCTCAGGGTCGCGCTGCCGGCCTTATTGTGTTTGGCATTGAAGCCCATGCTCTGGGAATGTGCCCAGATGATTTTAAAGGATCCCGATGTGGGTATGACTTTATCGAATTTATCCTTTGTGTCCAAAAGACGGGAGAACTCGAAGACCACCTTGTCACCCGAGCGGGAACCTGCAAACGCCAGAATAGAATCGCTCCCTCCCTGGTCGACATCGGGGGGATGGGGTCCGAAGAGGCCTGTGGACCAGGCATCCACTGCCCTGACGGTGCCCGAGGCTTCTATAAAACCGAAGATCATGTCGGAATTGGCCATGACACGGGTGGGTTCGAATCCCACCGACACCCAGCCTTTGGCTGTGGCTTCGATAGCCATGTAGGCCTTGTCGCCCACAATTCTCCAGAGAAGCCTGAAGCTTCCCTTATCGAAGCTTTCCTCCCTGGCATATTCTCCCTGTGCAATCTTGCCGTCCACATCGACACCGAAGGCGGTCGAGATCACAACGAACAACATAAGAATACCGATGAGCAGTGTTCTTTTCATTGGGAAAATTTAATATATGATGCGGCCGGGGGCAAGATGCGAATCCCACATACCTTCTCTTAGTCTAGTAAAGCCTCTGCGAATAGCATGGACATCGAAGGCCAGGGCTCAGGCAAGACCTGGGCAATCCCAAGTTCAGGGCTCCCCCGACAGCAGGGCTTCCGCCTTTTCCTAAAGCGAGGCAATGAGCTTGTGATAGAATTCGGCGCAGCGTTCCAGATCCTCCACCTTTACCCTTTCGTTGGCCGCGTGGACCCGGGCGAGGTCCTCCTGGGTCTGGGGCAGGGCGGAAAAGCGATAGATAGCTTCCACCAGGTTTCTGTAATGCTTGGTGTCCGTCGCGGCGCTGAAGAGAAAGGGTAGACAGATGGCATCAGGATGGGATTTTCCGAGGGCCTGCTCTATGAGAGCCCAGCCCTCATGCTCGGTGGAGGATTCTCTGGACGGTTCGACCACCTGCCCCTCGTGCTTGGCTTTTACCTGGGCACCAAAGGGAGCGACGAGGGTATTAAGCCGGGATATAAGTTCCGAAGAGCTTTCCCCTGGTAAAATTCTCACATTGAGAGTGGCCTCGGCTAAATCGGCCAGTACGTTTTCCTTGGGGCTGCCTCGCAGCATGGTACAGGCTATTGTGCTGCGGATCAGGGCGTTGGTGGTGGGTTTGGAAGAGAAGACCAGCTTAATCGCAGGTCCAGTTATCCCAGCCAGTTTGAAAAAAAGACGATAGGGTTGATCTGATACCGCGGACAGTCTTTTAAGAAATGATCGCAGGGTTGAGGTGAGTCTGGCGGGGGAGGGATTCTTTTCTATGGCCACTATCGCTCTTGCCAGTTGTATTGTTGCGTTATCCCTGGGAGGCATGGAAGCATGGCCGCCCTTACCCCGAGTCGTCAGGAGAAGGTCGGCATAGCCTTTTTCGGCTACGCCCACGAGGGCCAGAGGCACCTGGGCAAAGGAAAGCATGCCCTGAGATATGGGTCCGCCCTCGTCCAGGAGGAAAGAGGCTTCTACACCCTTGGAAGCCAGATGGGCAGCGATGGCCGAAGCCCCCCGGAAGCCTCCCACTTCCTCGTCTCCTCCGAAGGCTAGGAGCACTGTCCTGCGGGGTTGGAAACCCTGGGCAAGGAGCCGTTCCACAGCTTCCATGATGGAAGCCATCAGTACCTTGATATCCTGAGTACCCCTTCCCCAAAGTTCTCCATCCACAATTTGGCCGGAAAAGGCCCCATGGGTCCATGCTTCGGGGTTCCCCGGAGGCACTACATCGTAGTGTGCACAGAGTATGACCGGTTTGAGACTTGGATCGCTGCCCTGCCATGTATAGAGAAGGGCTCTTTCCGAGGGCTTTTCAAGTCTGAGACTGGCATGCAGCCAGGGGAAAAGGCGGCGCAGTTCTTCCGCGAGACCCATGAAGGCCTCATTGTTTTCCTCTTCCGGCAGGTAGGAAGAGATAGTCTGGAATCTGACCATTGAGGCAAGTTTGGATGACAATTCCGGAAATCCAAGGGTGGCTGGGGGCTTCATGTCTGTCTTAGATCCTTTATTCAAGAGTATGGGGGAGGATGAAAGCGGGGTCAACATCTGGTATACTTTGCCCATGGCGGAATTCGTACACCTTCACAACCACAGCGATTACTCCCTTTTGGACGGTGCCGCTCCCATAAAGGAACTTGCCGCCACCGCCAAGCGCTACGGCATGCCGGGTTTAGCGATCACCGATCATGGCAACCTCTTCGGAGCCTTGAGTTTTTATAAGGCATGCAGGGATGAGGGAATAAAACCTATCATAGGCTGCGAGTTTTATATGGCGGGAGGCTCACGTAGGGACAAGACCGGCACCGAGAGCGGGAATAAATATTGGCATTTCATATTGCTGGCCGAAAACCAGGAGGGCTACAGGAATCTTATAAAACTTTCCAGTATCTCATATACCGAGGGCTTTTATTATAAGCCAAGGATAGACGGGGAGCTATTAAGGCAGTATTCGAAAGGATTAATAGCTTCCAGCGCCTGCGTAGCCGGCGAAATCCCTTCCCTTATCTTGGCGGGGAAAAGAGAGGCCGCCGATGCCAAAGCTCTGGAATATAAAGAGCTATTCGGGGCTGAACGTTTTTACCTGGAACTCCAAGACCACGGTCTGGAAGAACAGAGATTGGTTAACCGTGAACTGGTGGCCATGTCTCGCCGCCACGGAATACCTCTAATTGCCACCAACGATCTGCATTACATCTACAAGGAAGATGCAGTCGCCCAGGATATCCTTCTCTGCGTAGGGACAAACCGAAAAAGGAATGATCCCGGAAGGATGCGGTTTCCCAACGACCATTTTTACCTCAAGACTGCCGATGAAATGGCTTTCCTCTTTTCGGAACAGCCTCAGGCTTTGGCTAATACCCTCAAGATCAATGAGATGGTCAATTTGAGCATCGAATTTCCGGGTCCCTTGTTGCCCGATTATGAGATACCGCCGGATTTTTCATCTCCCGAAGAGTATCTTCACCACATGACCATGGAGGGTCTGGCCAAGCGGTATCCCAATGCCGACGAGGAAATTAAAAAAAGAGCCGAATTCGAGCTTTCGGTGATTATCTCCATGGGTTTTACTGGATACTTCCTCATAGTCTGGGATTTTATAGACTGGGCCAAGCGGCATGACATTCCGGTGGGCCCCGGCAGAGGTTCGGGGGCTGGCTCGATAGTGGCCTACAGCCTCCGCATCACCGACATAGATCCTTTGAAATACGATCTCCTCTTCGAGCGCTTTCTCAATCCCGAGCGTATTTCCATGCCCGACTTCGATGTGGATTTCTGCTTCGAAAGACGGGGAGAGGTTATAGACTACGTAACCAGAAAGTATGGCGAGGACAGGGTGGGGCAGATCATAACCTTTGGAACCCTCAAGGCTAAGGCCGTGGTCAAGGATGTGGCCAGATCCCTGGATATTCCATTCGAAGAAGCCAATGGCATTGCCAAGCTCATTCCCGAAGACCCCAAGATGACCTTGGAGACAGCCTTCGAGATGGAGAGTCGTCTCAAGGCCCTGGCGGAGGATGAAAAATACAAGGATTTGTTCAGGATTGCCCTGAGGCTGGAAAACCTGCATCGCCACAGCTCCCTCCATGCCGCCGGCATCGTCATAGGCAAGTCCCAGCTTACGGACTTTGTCCCTCTCTACAAGGATCCTAAAACCGGGGGTATATCTACACAGTACACAATGGATTATCTGGAAAACTGCGGACTGGTGAAGATGGATTTCCTGGGCTTAAAAACGCTTACTCTCATCAAGAACACCTTGGATCTCTTGAAGAAGCGGAATGTGACAATAAGGGAAGAAGAAATCCCCGACAATGATCCTAAAACATTCCGCATGCTGGGAGAGGGCAAGAGCACCTCCATATTCCAGTTCGAGTCTTCGGGCATGCAGAACATCCTAAAAAGAGCCAGACCTGAGTCCATAGAGGACCTCATAGCCTTGAATGCCCTGTACAGGCCGGGGCCGATGGACTTTATCGACAAATTCATAGACTCCAAGAATGGCAAGATTCCTATCAGTTACCCCCATCCTTCTCTGGAGAAGTATCTCAAGGGCACCTATGGGGTGATTGTGTACCAGGAACAGGTCATGCAGGTAGCCAGGGAGGTGGCTGGCTACTCCCTTGGAAGGGCCGATCTTCTGCGACGCGCCATGGGCAAGAAAAAGCATGAAATTCTAGCCAAGGAGAGGGCTCCTTTTATAGAGGGAGCGGTGTCCCGGGGATACAGCGCCGCCCAGGCTGAGGAAATTTTCGATATCCTCACTCCCTTCGCAGGGTATGGATTCAATAAATCCCACGCTGCCGCCTATTCCGTGGTGGCCTACCGGACTGCCTATCTGAAGGCTAATTACCCTGCGGAGTTCATGGCTGCCAACCTCACCAACGAAATCGCCAATACCGATAAGCTGACCCAGTACATCGGCGAAGCCCGTGCTATGGGCTTGAAGATTCGTCCGCCTGATATCAATTATTCTGAAGCCTATTTCAGTGTCGAGAAATCCGACATTGTCTATGGACTTCTGGGCATTAAGGGCGTAGGCGAGGGCATTGCGGAATCGATCGTAGAAGAAAGGAAAAATGCGGGCGCTTTTACCGGATTCGTAGATTTTCTGTCTAGGATGTCCGGGGCCGGTCTCAACAAGAAAATCCTGGAATCCCTCATCCATGCCGGTTGTTTCGACTCCCTGGGCTGCAGGCGTAAGGAGCTGATGCTCAACCTGGAGCGATCCCTCGACTGGGTGCTGGCCAAAAGAGAGCATGAATCCTCCAGACAGCAGAGTCTTTTCGATGCCAATGACGAAACGGTATTTCCGCCCTTCATCATGGAGTCCTGCGAGGAATACAGCAGGCAGGAAATGCTGGATTTTGAAAAGAGTCTTCTGGGATTCTACTTTACCGGGCACCCGATGGATGATTACAAGACTCTCTGGGAACGATCCTCCACCATCGATCTGGCCCATCCCGAGCGGGCAAGCCAGGACAGGGACTATGTGCTGGTGGCCATGCTCACTGAATTCAGGGAAGTCCTGACCAAGACAGGCAAGAAAATGGCCTTTGGTCTCTTGGAGGACTATGGGGGAAGCATCGAGATAGTGCTCTTCCCCGAAACCCTGGAGCAGCTGCGGCCTCAGTTGGTTGTGGATAGAGTGTATTGCCTCAAGGGCAGTTTCGATGTGTCTAGAGGCAAGCCCTGTGTACAGGTCAAGGAATTGCTGGATCCTGCCGGACTCAGGGATAAGACCTATAGAGAACTTCATATACGCATGGAAGCGCCAACTGGAACAGGTGGATACGATGAGAAGGATCTCACATCCCTACGTGACGTGATCTATACCCTCCATGGCCAGTGCACGCTCTTTTTCCACATACCGGTTTCAGGCGGAAAACGGGAAGTCCTGCTCCAGGCTGGGGCTCATATTTCCTGCTCTGCAATGGACAGGGATCTGGAACTGCTGAAGGAGCATGCGCTGGTACGCGAAGTCTGGCGGGATTAAAGGAGGAAAGGGCAAATGGAGCTTCGTATTCTGGGGACTGGGGGGTTTTCCAACGATGGCAGCCCCTACAACGCCTTTATGATAAACGGACATGTGCTCGTGGAGACGCCGCCCGACATTCTGCAATCCCTCGGCCGGGCCTCCATAGATCTTTCCGATATCGATACATTGATTATCAGCCACTTCCACGGCGATCATTGCTTCGGCCTGCCTTTTTTCTTATTCAACCTCTTTCTTCGGGATTCCACGCAGCCTGATGGACCTCCTCCCCTGCGCCTACTGGCTCCGCCGGGAGCAAGGGAGTGGATGAAACGCATTCTGGGATTGGCGATTTCCCCCGATCATCCTTATGTGAACTGGGCTTTATCCTGCCTCGAGATCGTGGAAATTGGCGAATCCAGGCGTTTTACAATTCCTGGAGGGCTTTGGCTCGAGTTTTTGCGAACCTATCATTCCCCCGAAACTTTCTCCATTCAGGTAGGCAGGGAAGGGGAAGATAAACCGGATTTTATCGCCACCTCGGATACGAGCTGGAATCTGGGTCTGGAAGCCTTGCTTAAGAGGGGAGCCAAGCTGATGCTCTGCGACAGCGGCGGGGAAAAACCGGGCGGAGTTCATATGAGTCCAGCGGAGATTCGAAAGCACATTCTGCCAAAGTTACCGGGGAGCACGAGACTTTTAGCCACCCATTACTCAGGCGACAGGGTTTCCGAGGGCCGTCTGGAATATGCCAGGGCAGGGGGCGTTTATAGAGTGTGACCCGGACCTTTGAAAAGCCAGGCGCTCAATTCCTCCCAGCGACGAAAGCTAAAGTCGGCCGTGGAGTTGGGGCTGTGTCCTAGCAGGGCTGTTTTCATGCCCACCGACCTGGCTCCTCTGATATCGTAGGCTTCTTTATTTCCAACGTATAGAATTGACTCAGGCTTCTCGCCGAGGGCATCGGCTAAGGCAAGAAATGGTCGCCCGTCGGGTTTAAGGGTACCAAAAGCCTCGGAGCAGAGCGCGCAGTGGAAGTAAGCATCCAGTCCCATGAGAATAAGCTTATTTTTAGGCGGCAAGTCGGAGAGCAATCCCAGGCGAAACCCCGAGGCTCCGAGGTTTTCCAGAAACGGAACAAGTCCTTTGAAAGGCCGTATCCTTGAAAACTTTTGCTCTACCTTTCCATAGATTACTTCATCGATGAGGGAGGTCGTAGTTGCAAGGTCTAAATTCAGTATAGAGGCGACGAGGGAAGCCTGGCGCTGCCTGAACTCCTCCAGACCTTCCTGACTGCCGCTTCCTAGGTTTGGTTGGGCAGGATTGCTTTTCCGAAGGGCTTTTCTGGCCTTACCGAAGGCTCGCAGAAAGGCTCCATGGCGCAGGGCGAGCCCGGCGGAGGCCGAGTACATTTTCCAGGCTGGGTAGAGTGTGCCATCCAAATCAAAGCCCAGGGCGTGTAGTGCCATGCTTGTATATAGCCTGGCCGGCCGCCTTTGTCCAGCAAAGGCGGCCGGCCAGGCCTGCCTCATCTAAACGTGGAATTCTCTACACGACTCTTGCCCCATAGTGGGTGTGCAGAAGTTCATGCGAAAGGTGTCCCGCGGGTTTGCCCAGAAATTCCTTGTACAAAGCGTTAACCTCGGCGTTTTGATGTGACTTTCGCTCGGGCAAGCGAAGGTCTTCGGTGTAGAGCGACTTGTTACGAGCCATTTTCTTGTTCCAGTCGGGCAGCACGGGCTGGCCACCTCCTCCTATGCAGCCACCAGGACAGGCCATCACTTCGATAAAGTGATAACTGCTGTTGCCAGCGGCTATGTCATCCAGAAGGGCTCTGGCATTTTTAAGTCCGTGAGCTACGGCTACCTTTACCTTCATGCCCGCCACCGGCACTTCGGCCGTCTTGATGCCTTGCAAGCCTCGTACGGGTAGGAAATCGGTGTGGGGAAGAGGCTTGCCCTCGAGAATTTCATAGACCGTGCGCAGTGCGGCTTCCATGACGCCGCCGGTTGTGCCGAAAATGGTGGCCGCGCCGGTGGATTCTCCCAGGGGGTTGTCGAAGGCTTCTTCTGGTAGGCTTGCCATGTCGATGGCTGCTTGGCGGATCATCCTGGCCAGTTCTCTGGTGGTAAGCGCCCAATCCACATCTTGGTAATGAGCTGCGCTGTAAGTTTTTCCAGCTTTCCGGGTTTTCTCTTCCCACCAATGGTAGGCAGAATCCATTTCCTTGCGCTTGGCTTCTCCCTTCTTGGCCGTGCAGGGCATTATGGATACTACCCTCATGGATGCCGGATCGATACCCACTTTTTCGGCATAGAAAGTTTTCGCGACAGCGCCGAACATCTGCTGTGGGCTTTTACAGCTGGAAAGGTGGTCCAGGAGTTCGGGATAGAATGTTTCTATAAAATTTATCCAGCCGGGAGAACAAGAGGTGATCATAGGCATTTTTCCCTTGTTCTGGACCCTGTTTATGAATTCTGTTCCCTCCTCCATAATAGTAAGATCGGCGGTGAACTGGGTATCGAAAACCTTTGAGAAACCCAGTCTTCGCAAGGCGGCCACCATTTTGCCAGTTACCAGGGTTCCTGCGGGCATTCCCAGGGCTTCGCCCAAGGACGCCCTTATGGCGGGAGCTGTCTGGATAACCATGTGGAGTCTTGGATCGCCCAGAGCGGCCATGACTTCCGAGGATTGGTCCTTTTCGGATATAGCCGCAGTGGGGCAGACCACCGAGCACTGCCCGCACTGTATGCAAGGGCTGTTGGCGAGGCCTCTATCCATGAAGGTAGCCACCCTGGTTCTGGAACCCCTGCCCGAAAACGCGATGGCGTGTACGGATTGTGTTTCGGCACATACGGCTACGCAGCGGCCGCAGAGGATGCACTTGGAATCGTCTCGCACGAGTCCGTCGGAGGATGTGTCTGGAAGGGGGAATTTCTTGAGCTTGGGATAGTGGGATGCCCTTACGCCTAACGTTTCGGCCATAACCCGCAATTCACAGGTGCCCGAACGAATACAGGAAAGGCAGTCGGCGGGGTGATTGGCCAGAAGAAGCTCCACCGCTGTTCTCCTGGCGCTCATCACCTTGGGGCTGGCGGTTCGTATTTTCATGCCCTCCATGGGTTTTTGCACACAGGATCGCACTAGTGCCTTGGCTCCCTCCACTTCCACTACACAGACACCGCAGGATGCATTGGATGAAATATCCTTCATAAAGCAGAGTGTAGGTATATTGGCGCCTGCCTTGGCACAGGCTTCTACCAAATTCAGATCGGGGTCCACCTCAACCTTTACGCCATCCACAGTTATGGAAATCATTTTCTTTTCCATGGCCTCCCCCTTATTCCTCAACCGGCGCGCTGTAGGTTTCGCGCTTCCTGTCCCTGACATCGCAGCGGAGACAGCGGTCGGCCTCGATTCTGGCCTGCTCGCCCGTATATCCCAGGGAGATTTCCATGAAATTATTCTTGCGCGCATCCACCGGTATGAAGGTTGCTCTGATCATCTTGGCCTTGGTGAGCTTGTTAGGCACTTCCATTTTGTAGTCGAAATGCCGGAATAGCTTGAAGAAGCGCTTTTGCCCTGTAAGGCTCTCATCCAGTACTTCCGACACCACTCTGGCCTGTCCCATGGCTTCTGCGGCCGTGGCAGGTCCCATCACCGCGTCACCGCAAGCGAAGAGCTTGTCGTTGGCCGATTTCAGCGAGTAGGGATCGACCTTGAGCCTTCCATCCCTCTCCATGGTTACCTCGAGGTTTTCCAGGCCGGGAATCTTTACCTTCTCGCCAAAGGCAACGATTATGGAGTCGCAGGGTATTTCATAGAACTCGTCGGTAGGCACCGGGGTAGGGCGGCCTGAACTGTCCACAGGTCCCGCCTTCATGCGCTGAACCTTCAGTGCCTTAACCTGTTGGGCAGTCCCTGAGCCTTGGCTTACAACCTCTACCGGTTGGGTCATGCAGAGTACGGTGATTCCTTCCTCCAAGGCGCCATTGAGTTCCTCGGCGTTGGCGGGCATATCGGATCTGGCCCTGCGATACACGATCGTGACCGAAGCCCCCAGCCTGAGGGCTGAGCGGGCTGCGTCTATGGCTGAATTGCCTCCGCCGACAATGACCACCTCGCTTCCTACCTTTGGCTTCTGGTTTTCGCTTATTCTTTTAAGGAAATCCCCTGCGCCGAAAACCCCTTTCAGATTTTCACCCGGTATGCCCAAGGCAATCTCGTGACTTGCTCCTACTGCCACTACGACGGCGTCCGATGCGTCCAGCAGCCTCTGCCACTGATCGGGGTTTTCCATCCTCGTGTTGAAGATAAATCGAGGACCCAGTTTTTGTATGAAGGCTATTTCCTTCTTGAGAATGTCCTTGGGCAGCCTGTAGGAAGGGATTCCCCAGCGGAGTATGCCTCCGGCTTCCTGCTCAGCCTCATAGACCGTGACCTCATGGCCTAAGCGGCTAAGCCAGAAGGCTGCCGAAAGTCCCGCGGGCCCGGCGCCTACAATGGAAATTTTCTTGCCCGTGGGAGGCAATTTCTCCTTGATGAGCTTGTTGTAGATGGTCTTTTCCCTGCCCATCTTGTACATGGAGTCGGCCAGGTAACGATGGATTTCTCCCTGGGACACAGATTCATCCAACATGTCTCTTCGGCAGCGCATGCGGCAGTGGAAGTGGCATATCCTGCCCAGGGCTCCGGGCAGGGGATTTTCCCGCAAGGTGAGTTCAAAAGCGTCCTCTATTCTGTTTTCCTTGAGCAACTGGAGGTAACCGGGAATATTCATATGGAGGGGGCAGGATGATTCGCAAAGCGCTACGTAGAGATTTTCACAAATACCGGCAGGACAGCGCTTGGCCTTGATATGCTGTATGTACTCGTCCCTGAAATACTTGAGCGTCGTAAGCACTGGGTTGGCCGCAGTCTGGCCTAGACCACAAAGGGCCGAGTCCTTGACCGCCAATGCCAGGGATTCTAGGGTTTTCAAATCCTGTTCGCTGGCTTCCCCGTTGGACACCCCCTGGAGAATATTCAGCATTTGGGATGTGCCTTCCCGGCAGGGAGTGCACTTGCCGCAGGATTCGTTGGCGGTAAAGCTGATGAAGTAGCGGGCGACGTCCACCATGCAGTTATCCTGATCCATCACCACCATGCCGCCAGAGCCCATAATGGCGCCCAATTCGGTGAGATGTTCATAATCGATGGGTGTTTTGAAGAGGGAGGCTGGTATACATCCTCCTGATGGTCCGCCGGACTGGAGACCCTTGATTTTCTTTTTTGGACCCATGCCTTCGCAGATTCCGTATACGGCGCTCTCCAGCGTGGAGCCCATGGGCAACTCCACGAGGCCCGTGTTGCGAACCTTGCCTACGAAGGAAAACACCTTGGTGCCTCTGCTGTTGGCCGTCCCGAAAGAGGAAAAGTATTCGCCGCCCCGGGCTAGTATGAGGGGGATGTTGCACCAGGTTTCGACGTTGTTGATGGTGGTGGGTCTTCCGTACAAGCCCTGCTGGGCGGGGAATGGCGGCCTGGGCGAAGGTCTGCCGGCCTTGCCTTCGATAGAGGCTATGAGGGCTGTTTCCTCGCCGCAGACAAAGGCGCCTGCTCCGGTCACTATTTCCAGGTCGAAGCTGAATTTGCTGCCCAGAATATTCTTTCCCAGGAGGCCTGCAGCCCTTGCCTGCGCAAGGGCTTTGGTGAAGCGTTCAACTGCCAGGGGATATTCAGCTCTCACATAGACAATGCCTTTGGTGGCACCCATGGCATAAGCGCCAATGATGATGCCTTCCAGGAGCATATGGGGATCTGATTCGATTTCGTTGCGATTCATGTAGGCGCCCGGATCGCCTTCGTCGGCGTTGCATATGACATAGGCCTCTCCGGGATTCGCCAAGACATTGTCCCGCATGATCCGCCACTTTTTCCACGTAGGAAAGCCAGCGCCTCCTCTTCCCCGTAGTCCTGATTTCTTGAGTTCCTCGATTATCGAGTCGGGGGTCATGGTGGAGAGGGCTTTGAGCAAGCCAGTATAGCCACCTACTCCGACATACTCCTCGATTTGTTCAGGATCGATCAGTCCACAGTCTCGTAGCACGAGCTTTTCCTGGCCCTTGAAGAAAGCCAGTTCTTTCCAGGAAGGGAGGAAAGGGTACGCTTCACCAAAGGAAAGAGAATGAGTCCTGAAATCCCAGGATTCTATTTTAGCCTCAGCCATTTTAGCGGCCTTATCGAACGCAGCGTCATCGGCTATGGCTTTGAGGAGGGCGAGGGCTTTGGCTGGTTTTACTTCGGAAAACATCAGCACGGGCTTGCCTGGCTTGTAGATCATCACGATAGGTTCGGCTGCGCAGAAGCCGAAGCATCCCACTCTGCGCACCCTGGCATCCAGTTTTTCGGTCTTTACCCCTTCATGGAGAACCGCAAAAACTTCATCGGCTCCGTTACCTATGCCACAGGTGCCCAGACCAACAGAAATCCAGGGCGTTCCGTTGAAGACATGGGAGAGGCCTTCCTTTCTCAAGCTTCCGAGATCGGTTACGGCTTTCATCGGTCTCCTCCTTTCTTCATCTTTTCCAGGATGGCGACTAATTTACCTATGGTCATCCTGGACTTTACCACCCCGTCGATCTGCACTACCGGTGCCAAGGCGCACTGGCCAAAGCAAGCCACGGTGCGTATGGAGGCGAATCCATCCAGGCTTGTAGCTGAATTTTCCTCTTCTTCCTTGAATTCCTGTATACCCATTCGTGCCAGGGCTTCGTTTAATAGGGATAATGAACCTCTGGTGTGGCAGGCCGTCCCGCGGCAAACTACTATGGAGTGCTTGCCCTGGGGTTTAAGATTGAAGAAGGAGTAAAAAGTGGCCATGGAATATACTTGGGACAGTGGGATTTTCATCAATCCCGAGATTTCTCTCAGCGAGGTTTCCGAAAGAAAGTGTTTCGGATCCTCTTCCTGAACGTGCTCAAGAACCTTAAGCAGCGCTCCTGGCGTCCCTTGGTACGTATGGATTATTTTTTCGATGCCGGGACTCGATTGCCTGGAAGCGGTCGTTTGCATACGGCCTCCTTGTCCTCTTTGAACCGATGCGCAGAACTGCAGGTACAACGGTGGTTCCGGATTCTAGAGAACAGAATACGAGGCTTGTTTTAGTTTGTCAAGAAAAAAATATCGATAAAATGAGATAAATTAAAAATATATTTATTGATCGTAATGCTAAAGGTTTGATTGGATAAAAATATACTTAAAAGATGTCTTTATTTTTTATTTGCCTTTTTTCAATTTTCAAGGAATACTGATGCCATGGATGGATCCGAGGAATCGAGGGTTTCGAGGAGAACCGATATGTATTTCCCCTGTCTCTGGCCCTCCAAATT
Organism: uncultured Treponema sp.; assembly: GCA_964535235.1. Taxonomy (GTDB): domain Bacteria; phylum Spirochaetota; class Spirochaetia; order Treponematales; family Rectinemataceae; genus UBA2256. The sequence continues at coordinate 13,121 of CAZHSK010000010.1, forward strand.
CTCCAATCCCAAAGTAGAGTTACTGGCTAGACGGCTTAAGAAAATTTTTGAATCCCTTCCTCACCTAGGCTACTTGGGTCCAGGTGAGTTGCACGACTACAGCTATTATGAGCAGCGCATCGTAAAAGCGCTTTTCGACATAGACGTAAAAGCCGCAAAAGGCGACATCCACCCACTGGATACAAGGGACTATCCGCGGATTGTCAGGTATCCCGGAGGAGTCGCCCGGGTAGCTCTTTACATCGGATCCTTCGACCCATTCCAGCTAACTCACCTCACCATAGCTCTAAGGCTTCTAGCCTCCTCGATGAACAGGTCGGACATTCTCATTGTAGTACCCGAGGGCTCGCAGAACGAAGGAAAACCCCGCAAGACCGATTATTCCTTTCGCTACCAGATAATGAAGATGCAGCTGACGGGGCTCTTCGAGCCCTTTATTTTGCCCTTGGACATCGGTGCCAATGCTGACACGATAGAAATTGTGCGTCGTTTTATTGCAATGCATACCGGCATGAAACTAGAACTCACCCATCTCATCGGTTCCGACGTCCTGCCCATCGCCACGGATTTTCTGGAGGAAGACTTAAGGGTATGGAGGCGGCAGGCCTCGCTTTCAGGCGTGGAGTTCTGCCATTCTATCCACGTTGCCCGAAGACAGGTGAAAGGCAGTTTTTTCCCCTATCTTAAAAGAATTCGGAGCCTGGAAGTTCCTGTTATTATGGAAAAGAGCGTAGTAGGTACGCCTTCCAGCACCGATTTCAGAGAAAACAGGGCTATTACCCTCGTGCTTCCCACGGAGGGAATACGGGATAAGCTGGAAATACTCTTCCGCTACAATATGAATCAGCCCTGGTCCGGGGTCTAGCATTATTTTCCCTGCCTTGGGATAATCAATAAATTCATGCTACCTCATACTATCGAAGATTGGAGAACAACGACAATGAAAATGGTATTTCTCGGCCCCCCAGGGGCTGGCAAGGGAACTCTGGCCGGCCTGGCATCCTCCAGAATGGGGCTGCCTCACATTTCTACCGGCGATCTTTTTAGGGCGGCCATTAAAAATGGCACCGACCTGGGAAAGAAGGTGAAGGGCATTCTGGATGAAGGCAAGCTTGTGCCCGATGAACTCACCATCGCCTTAGTGAGGGAGAGACTCGCTTCGCCCGATGCGCTGAAAGGCTGGATACTGGATGGTTTTCCCCGTACCATCGGCCAGGCCCAGGCTCTGGAAAGCATTGGAAGTCTGGACTGGGTGATAAATTTCGATGTGGAAGACGCGGTAATATTAAAGCGCCTTACCGGACGGCGGATTTGTACAGGCTGTGGAAAAATCTACCACATCGTCAGCATGCCTCCCTCGGTGGAGGGGCGCTGCGATGCCTGTGGCGCCGACCTGTACACCAGAGCCGACGACAGGGAAGAGTCCATTAGAACCAGACTCGCGGCATACAGGGATCAGACCGCGCCCCTGATCGACTGGTATGGCAATAAAGGCACATTGGTTACCATAGACGGCACCGGCGATCCCGAAGTCGTGTACACGCGATTTGCGGAGGCTGTCAGGGACTGAAGGCAAGGTGAAACATATCCCCCTCCTGTTTGGTTTGACTCTTTTTCTGGCATTCCCACTTTCATCTGTCCAGGCTCAGGCAGCAACCTCGGTGCCAGCTGCGACAGGTATTAATGTCGGTCTATGGAAGGGCAGCATGGCCATACGCAAGGATGGCAACGCCGGTAAAGGCATTACTGATGATGCTTCATCGCTCCAGGCACCCATCAGCCTCAGAATTCTGGAACAGGGGCAGGGCGCTCTCATGGATATACCTGAGCAGTCCATGTATGGTTATCCACTAGACCAAGTGTCCTGGACTTCCTCCACGCTGCGTTTTTCCTTCGGCGCCCTGGGCCCCGATGAAGAACTCCTCTTCGAGGGAGTGTATGCAGCTTCTCTAAAAGCCATTCTGGGCACGGCTAAATCCAAGTCTTGGAAGGGTAGTTTCAGGCTGGCTTTGGAAGAAGAAAAGCTCCAGCCCGGCGAACTGAGGATGGGAGTCGATGCAGCGGGGCTAAGACTCCCGGGAACCCTTCTCCTACCCCAGGACCGCACGGGAGAACCTCCCCTTGTAATACTCCTCTCAGGTTCCGGCAACAGCGACAGAAATGGCAATAATTTCAGCGTTCCCGGCCGCGCGGACAGCCTTGCTCTACTGGCGCAGTCGCTTGCGGCGAGGGGAGTGGCCAGCTTCAGATACGATAAAAGGGGATCGGGAGAAGCCTACTCCCTGGTTTCTTCATCTGTCTCCGCCAGCCTGCAAGAACAGATAGATGATGCCACACTAATAATCGAAGGCTTACTGCGAAGAGGGGGATTTTCCCGCTATATCGTGGCCGGCATGAACGAAGGGGCTTGGATAGGCGCTGCGGCAGTCAATGCCCTCCAGGAAAGAGGAATCTTTGTCGACGGGCTGGTGGGAATGACAGTATCGGGAGAAAAACCTCAAGATGTACTGCGAATCTCTCTGGAGGACCTCGATCCCGGAATTCGGGAAGAGGGAGAATTGCTGATACAAGCTATTCTCGCCGGGGAAGATTTTCCCAAGCCTTCGCCCATTCTGGCGGATTTCTTCTCGACACCCCGCATTCCCTGGTTAAAATCCTGGCTTTCCTACAATCCGGAGGAAGAATTCTCCAGGTTGCAGGTTCCTGTCCTCTTACTCTATGGCGAAAAGGATATGCAGGTTTCCCCCGCTTCCTTCGAAAAGCTGCTGGACGCCTTACCCCGAGCGTCGGCGAGAATCATTCCCTCCATGAATTATGCCCTCAAGCTGGTTAGTTCCGAAGATGAAAATTTCGATTCCTTTACCAACCCCGACTACCCCGTGCCCGATGCTTTGAGCGAGTTGCTCGCCGCGTTCGCGAAGGTGCGTCCTCTGCCTCCCGGAAGCCGTGCATACACTAGGGGCTTGGGTTCCGGAGGATAAAATAAGGGAGATTAGGGCTTAGTCGTACTGTAAAGGATCATCCTCTGGATATCGGACCTGCTCAAGCTAATACCCCGCACCACATAGACTGCACCCTCGAGACTTAATGGCAAAGAAGCTACATCGCTCCTACCGGGGAATAAGCGTGAGGCTGCAGCTGACCACAGAAAGCGCACAACGGGCCTATAGGCCCGTGCCGTAGCCTCGTCCTTTACCACGATGTAAAGATCCACTCGATAGTTTCGGAATACCTGATCTGCCTGGAGAGGCGAAGCGGGCGTAGAAGCCTGAATCGCCATGGCATTGGACTCCACGAGGCTCCCGGCCATCAGCACTGTATCCAGGGGAATCGCGGAGGCTTCCAGTGGCAGGGTTCCGGCGAAAAGGATCCTGGGCTCGTTTATGCTTATAAAGATATCGGAGGACGCGATCGACTCCATCGGACGCGGATAGGCCAGAATCGCTTCCGGCCTGGTCCCTGGAGCAGACTCGGTGGAGAGGTGTACCCAGCCAGCCTGGGGAGAGCGAAGATAAAGAGGATACTGAGCTGATTTATACCCTCCATCCTGCAATCGTTCCCAATTGCCCTCCATGGTAAGGGCAAGGCGCAGCGAGATGGGAGAAAACTGGCCAAGAAATATAGCCTCGGCCATGAGTTTCTGGGTATTCAGGCCTCTGATCCCTGTTCCGAAAGTAGTGGTCTTGCTCAGGAATTCTCTTACAAAGGCTGCATTGGCCTTAGATTCAGAGTCTGCGGCCTTTCCTGTCGATGCCTGAGCCTTAGGCGATACCTGGTTAGCGGTGTTTGCTGGCATGGCCTTGGAAAATAGGGCACTTAACTCCTCGTCATCCAAGTTTCCCGTGAGGTCTCTCAAGGCTCGACCTGAAAATCTGGCGTAGATTTGGGGAGTGTATTCCAGATAGGCCGAAGGTTCGCTTCGGGTAACTTCTTCGGGTATGAGGGCACATCCGACGGCTAGTAACGCCGCAAGCAAAGAGATCAAGACAGCGTGCAGGCTCTCCGGCCTGCCGATTCCGCTTTTCATGCAATACCTCGTTGTGTGAATACCTGGCTGCAGTATTCGAGATGGTTCTTCGCCGCCTCGTTCCAGGCTTGGAAGCGTGAGCCTCTATAAGAGGACTTGGGGATGCTACCTCTGTAAGATCCAAAGGCTGATGAAGCCTTTCTGGCGGCATTCTTGAGCCAGGATATACTGTCGTACCCAAGACTCGAAACACCGCCAATACGGCCAAGCCCATCCCTTATATGGCCGCCCGAGCTGAGAGCCCAGACTTCAGGCTCGTAGGGAGGCACATCGAACTCGATAATATAATCAGAAGCCCGGGCCTGGTCGTCGGCTTTTCCCGGGGAGGATTTCCAGAGTTCATCCAACCTGCCGATCACGAAAATCTCGTCCTCAAAGCCCTTTTTCCTGGACGTCGCAAGGAAACGATAGATCATTTTTGCGGCCTGAGAAAAGCGCTGGGCATTTTGTATCGTACATAATTCATCCACCAGTCGCGGATCGTTCCACCTTCCCCTGGGAGTATCGGGATTCTTCAGAGCCTGGAGGTGGCCCACTGGGGGCAGTGGCGATCGGCTGTCTATTGCATTCTGGGATTCCATATCGGCCGAAAAATTCTGGTGCGCCCAGGTGTCAGCGTAGGCATGGAGGGCTATCCCTATCCTGTAGGGGTTTTGGGTTTTTAGCGCTTCGATTAGTATTTGTCGTGCAGTACCAGAATCCTCGGTTACCGAATTTTTTCCCGCTATTCCATCCCTCCTCCTCAGTCCGGCTTTTTGCCTGTCCCCGGGGATAAAATGGAAGGGCCTGTAAATAGCCTCGGCGCTATGCTCATCCCAGAATTGATAATTCTGGGTGATAGTCGTCAACTCTGCTCTGTCCTCCTCCTGGATTTCCCAGGCAGCGAGGTTTTCGTCCACCATCTGGCTGGAAATGGCAATTTTTAAGGCCTCGTCCTCAGGAAAACCGGAGGCTCGGCAGAGGTAGTACAGTGCATAGTAGTGGAACTCTATATTCATCAGTGTGTGAAATATGCCGCAGCAAAGGAATAACGACAAGCCCACCGGGTCACTGAGGAGGACGCCTTAAGTTACATTGAAAATTTTTTTATCCCGCATGGCGGGCTTCAGCCTTATCTGCTAGTATAAAGCCAAGGAGTTGCTATGGCCGTGGAACGCAGCTTTTCCATGTTGAAGCCTGGGGTCCTCCAACGACGCGTAGTGGGTGAGATTCTCTCTAGGATCGAGCGCAAAGGATTCAGGATTGTGGGGCTCAAGTTACTCAAAATTCCTAGGGATCTAGCCCAGGAACATTATAAGGAGCATAGGGACAAGGCATTCTTCGGTGAACTGGTGGAGTTTATCAGTTCGGCTCCCTGTATTGCCATGGTGCTTGAAGGAGAGGCTGCTGTAGCTATGCTCAGAGGCCTCTGCGGACTGACCAAGGCGGACCAAGCTTGCCCTGGTACTATCCGCGGCGATTATGCCATGCATACGGCGCTGAACATTATCCACGCATCCGATTCCGTAGAATCGGCGGAGCGCGAGATCGGGCTGTTTTTTAAGCCCGAGGAGATTTACGACTGGGAGGATTGCAACCATGGATGGATCTGAAAATTTACCCCTCTGGAACTTAGACTCCGTGTTCCCCGATTTCGAGTCGGATACATATAGCGCGGCAAAAACCAGAGCCGCTTCGCTGTGCGCCGAAGCCCTGGAGTACTACCGGAAAAGTCAAAAACCCTCGGTCGGAGAGAGTGTAGCCAGCTGGCTGAAAAAAGCCTTGGCGCTCAACGACGAGCTGGGCTCTCTGATGGAAACCCTCTCGGCCTATACCTACGCCCAATTCAGCACAGCCACCAGGGACGCCAAGGTCATGGCCGAACTCAACGCAGTCGAGGCGCTGATGTTGCCTGCCAAGCAGGTAGATGTCCTGTTCAAGAATGCGCTGGCAGCCCGCAAGGATGCGGTTGAAACGCTTGTCACCGGCGATGTTTTTTTTAAGCCTTACGCTTTCGTGCTGAAGGAAGAGCTGCTTTTCCAGTCTAGGCAGATGGCTCCGGAGCTGGAAGACCTGGCCGAAGACTTAGGCAGGAGCGGGGCTGACGCCTGGTCCAGGCTGCAGGAAGCGGTCAGCTCCAACGCATCAGCTGTCTGGGACGAGCCAACAAGGGCGCGCAAGACGGTAATAGAGCTGCGCAATCTCGCCTTTGATCCCGACAGGAGCGTTCGGGAAAAGGCCTACGATTTAGAGCTCGCGGTATGGAAATCCGTGGAACTGCCCATGGCGGCTGCCTTGAATGGGGTAAAGGGTACGACCAACAGCCTCAACGCACGCAGGGGCTGGAAGGACGCGCTGGAAAAATCCACTGCCCAGGCCAGGATTTCCGCCGCTACCCTGGATGCGCTCATCACCGCCATGGAGGCTTCCCTTCCCGTCTGGAGAGATTATCTCAAGACCAAGGCGAAGGCGCTTGGACTGAAGAAACTGGCCTTTTTCGATCTCTTCGCCCCGGTGGAAAAAAGGGATTCCCCCCTGCCGACCTTCAGCTGGGACCAGGCGCGATCCTTTATCGTCGAAAAATTCTCCTCCTTCGATCCCGGGATGGGCGCCTATGCCGACAAGGCCTTCGCATCTCGCTGGATCGACGCCAAACCCAGGGAGGGCAAGGTGGGCGGTGCCTACTGCACCGATTTCCCCCTGTCCAAGGAGGCAAGGGTCCTGTGCAACTACGACGGCAGTTTTTCGTCGGTGAGCACCGTGGCCCACGAACTCGGCCACGCCTGGCACCATGAGTGCATACTGGACCAGCCCTATGGGCTTAGCCATTACCCCATGACCCTGGCCGAGACGGCATCGATCTTCGCCGAGACCATCGTGTCCGAAGCGGCCCTGGCCCAGGCCGAGGATTCCGCCAAACTGCCACTAATCGAAATGCACCTCCAGGACGGTTGCCAGGTGATCGTGGACATCCTGTCCCGCTTCTATTTCGAAAAGGAAATATTCTCACGGAGGGTTGACAATGAGCTGAGCCCCGAGCAGTACTGCGCGGCCATGCTGGAAGCCCAGGATAAAACCTACGGGGATGGCTTGGATCCCGAAAAGCGGCACCCCTATATGTGGGCCGTAAAGGGACATTATTACATCCCCTCGCTTTCCTACTACAACTTCCCCTATGCCTTCGGCCAGCTCTTCGGCCTCGGGCTCTACGAGCGCTATAGACAGGAAGGCCCTGGCTTTGTTAAAGCCTACAGGAAGCTGCTGGCAGAAACGGGCTCCATGTCGGCGGTGGAGCTGACCAAAAAATCGGGTTTCGATATCGAGTCGCCGGAATTCTGGCTCTCCTCGCTCCAGGTCTTCGCCCGGCAGACCAAGGCCTTCAAGAATCTGGTGGGCGAGTCGAACTGATTCGCACGCGGGTTTCATACCGCGCGGCTTGCCGCGTTCTTTTTAAGAAGAAGATCAAATGGTATGAAACCCGCATTTAATCCAATACCTTGTAGAACCAACATACCTCGCAGCCTGCTGCGAGGTTGTTGATTTCAGGCGCAACTGATACGTCAGAGAGGCGCGGGCCGGCGCCGTCAAGAGCGCCAGCCCCCGCGCCCACCCAGGAACCCCGTAAGGGGGGGGGGGTGGCGGCCGGATCGAACAAAAACCAC
>CAZHSK010000011.1:0-19841 GCA_964535235.1 uncultured Treponema sp.
AAGAGAAGATGACAAAATCGGAACTTGCGGCTCGGCTATCGACATCCAGATCCGCCGTAGACCGGATCCTCGATCCGAACAACGAATCCATAACGCTAACTACATTGCAGAAAGTGGCTGAAGTATTGGGGAAAAAACTCAAGATCGAACTTGTGTGAGGTTTTTTAAGGATTTCCTGTAAATCCTGCTGCTCCTGATATCGTGTCCAATTCTTCATAAACTAAAGTAGCTGAACAGGCTTGCTGATAGTATCAAATGATACTATCAATCGGGGAAACTCAAAGTCTTTTCGGGGGCTAAGGCTTCATTTGACAACTGCATACATTCGGCTGTATATTGTATGCGTCTAAGGAGATTATATGCCGCTGCTTCAAGTAAGAGACTGTCCGGAAGATATTTACAAGAAAGTGACTATTGCCGCGAAGCGTAAAAACAGGACAATTGGGCAGCAGATCGTTGCCCTTCTAGAGAAAGGCTTAGGACAGGACCAGCCCAATACCGAAAGAAGAAAGCAGGTCCTGGAAAGGATCGAGGCAAGGCACATAGCTGAAGAAATCAAAAAGATAGATGCCGTTGCCCTGATCAGAGAGGACAGAGATCGATGACCGCAGTACTGGATGTAAGCGCCGCCATCGAAATTATCCTTCAGAAAGACAAGAAAGAGCTATTCACGGCAGCTTACGAAAAAGCATCGTGGGTAATAGCCCCTGATTTGTATATCGCCGAACTCTCGAACGTACTGTGGAAATATCACAAGTCGGGGCTCTTGAGCCAGACTGAATGCATACAGTACGTCGAAGACGGGATAGAGCTCATCGATGATTATTTTCCTTCTAGAGAATTATGGAAGGAAGCATTGGGCGAAGGGATTAAAAATTCTCATTCAGTCTATGATATGTATTATGCTGTTCTTGCCCGGCGAAATGCCGCGACACTAATCACTAATGACAACAAACTAGGCCTGCTCTGCGAAAAACTCAGTATAGAGTCGTGCACAGATAAAACGTTACGGGGAAAGCTTGACTGGGAAGGTGATCTCGAAGCAATGCGGCTCGACAAATGATAAAGGCTTGCCCATACTATCAAATGATCTTATTATAGTCACTATGACTATAATAAGGAGACGCCATGGCTGACATCATAGTTCCGGTACATGAACTCAAGGCAAAGCTCTCGGAATACCTTTCCCGGGCTGTGCATGGAAGCGACCGCATCCTGGTGTCCAGGCATGACAAACCCATAGCCATGCTGGCAGCGCTCAACGCGGAAGAAAAAGAACCGCCTTACAAAAACTCAGGACTTGAATCGGTAGACTGGGATGAGTTTACAGAGCTGGGCGAGGCTTTGGAAAGAGTATACGAGGACAGGCAGCAGGGGGAGTACCGTGAAGTACCTCTTTGATACCGATCTCATATCTGTCCTCATGAAAGGAAGAGCCAGCGCCCGACTCCTTGCGCGATTAGCCGCTGTTGGGGCAGAGAATCAGGCAATATCCTCCATCACCGTGCTTGAAATTGTCTTCGGCGCCTACAAAACCACCGATCCGCAGCGTTTCCTCTCGCTCTTCGAAGAAAAAGTGCTTCCTAACGTAGTCGTACTCCCCTTCGACGATACCGCGGCCAGGCTCGCCGGGCGTATCCGGGCCGAACAGGAAGCATCGGGGCGCCCTATCGCCCCTATGGACCTGCAGATTGCCGCCACCGCCCTTGCTTCGGGCAGGATTCTCGTGACGGGAAATGTAAAGCATTTCTCCGGAATCGGCTCGCTGGACATGCAGAACTGGCTGTAAACGCCAAATCTCTCGGGTTGGATTATCCGAATCTCTCGGGGTGTAATCGCCGAATCTATCGGGTTGGATTATCCGAATCTCTCGGGTTGAAATAGCCGAATCTATCGGGTTGGTGTTGTAAGGCCTTCTGATTCATGCTATATTTTATTAAAAGGAATAGATATAGATGGAAGAGAAGAAATATTTACCACGGTTGATCGATACTAAGGTAATCAAGTACCTCCAGGCTTTTGGGGCCGTGTGCATAGAGGGACCGAAATGGTGCGGAAAAACCATGACCTCACTGCACCATAGCAAAAGCAGTTTTTTTGTTGGATCACCAGCGGGTAATTTTAGTAATCGAAAATTGGCTTTGATGAACCCATCCCTCATCTTGGAAGGAAATACTCCTCGACTGATCGATGAATGGCAGGAAGTACCATCCATTTGGGATGCCGTGCGCCACGAAGTAGACCTGCGCGGTGGGAAAGGCCATTTTATCCTTACAGGGTCTTCTACCCCCAACGAAGAGGGAATTTTCCACAGCGGCGCCGGAAGAATAGCCACATTGCGGATGAGACCCATGTCGCTATTCGAAATGGGTCACTCTTCCGGTTCTATTTCCTTGAAGGAGATTTTTTCGGGAGAAGCTAAGGCGATATTCACCGGAGACGTTGATCTCCGGAAGATCATTCAATTCATTATCAGTGGAGGATGGCCCGAGAATATTGGTATAGATTTTGAATTTGCTCAATTGCTGCCGAGGCAATATATAGGTGCGGTCGTGGAAAAGGATATCGGCAGAATAGACGGTAGGAACCGAAATCTTGACAAGATTAGGCTATTGCTGCGCTCCTTGGCAAGAAACGAGAGCAGCACAGCTACAAACAAGTCCCTTAAAAATGACATCAAAGAAATGGACGATGAAGATATCGATGTGGAAACTGTGGCAGATTATTTAAACCTTTTTGAGAGACTCTTTCTTCTGGACAACCAGCGACCTTTCAGCACCAACATTCGCTCTTCGGTTCGCGTAAAACAATCTGTCAAACGTCATTTTTCCGATCCGTCCTTGGCTTGCGCACTGTTGGGAACAACGGAAGAAGCGCTCCTCTCTGACCTGAAAACCTTAGGATTTCTTTTCGAAGCACTCTGTGAGCGTGATCTAAAAATATATGCCGAAGCGAATGACGCAAAATTATTTCACTATCAAGATTATTATGATAATGAGATCGATGCCGTTATTGAGATGCCGGACGGCAGTTGGGGCGCATTTGAAATCAAGCTTGGCGCACATCAATTGGATAATGCCGCCCAGAAATTGCTTTCCATAAAATCCAGTATTGAAAGCGAGCCTAAGGGGAGACCGCCTAGAATACTTGGAGTAATATGCGGCCTGGCCAATGCGGCCTACATTCGTCCCGATGGTGTGTACGTAATTCCTATCACTGCATTGAAAGATTGATGCACAGTACAGAGCGGTCTTATTTTAAAGTAGAAAAATGGTCATCGACTGACTGATCGCTTCTTCATATTTTCAACAGATGCGATGACTACATCTTTCAAGACATCGATATCGACATCGCTCAACTTCTTGACATAGAGGCAGCCTACGCTGTTGTCGAATCTGCCCAGATGAGCCAACAAATCTTTATGATTATCAAAGCCGTCCATGATGTACAAGGTCAGGTTCTGCTTGCGAGGCGAAAAACCAGTGAGCATCCAATCGCCCTCGCGGCCGCCAGAGCCTTTATAGTGATAGCTGCCGAATCCGACGATGCTGGAGCCCCACATCCTGGCAGGCTCTCCTGTGGCCTCTTCCATCAGGCGGAGAATCGCGTAACAATCCTTGCGCCTCTGCTCATCGGCGACGGCATTGAGAAAATCCGCAACGCTCTCGGAATTGACCTTAGTTTTAAGCTCGGGATTCTTTGCCATGCAATGCCTCTGTGTATAAACCTTTCATTGTCTTTTCCCCGCTGCACGCACATGCTCATCAGGCTATATAGCCCGACGGCCTATAACAGGCGTTGCTTGCGTGTCTCCGCGGTAAGGAAGCGCCAGGCGGCCTTGCCGTTCGTCAGCCAGACGATGTGCGCGTTGTTTTTGATGTTGGCCAGCATTTTCGGTATGAAGAAGCGCGCGACTTCTTCAGGCCTGTCGGCGAGGATATTGAAGAGCTTCCTGAATTTCTCGTCCTTGATGACCTCCGATGTTTCGCCGTCGGGGTCTTTCGTTATGAAATCGGTGAGCATCATGCCGGGCGAGAGCCTGCCCGCGATAACACCCGAACCCTCCAGTTCCTTGGCGAGCCCTTTCATGAAATAGGTTAGCGCTCGCTTGGTAGTGCCGTAGAGGATGGTCTTGGGCTGGATCATGTTGTTGGAGCCCAAGCCCTCCATCGCATAGATAGCGCCATGGCCCTGCTTGAGCATGCCCGCCGCCGCCACCTGGGCGCCGAAGATCATGCCCGTGATGTTGGTGTGCACGATGTTTTCGGTATAGGATTCGCCGGTTTCCCAGGCGTACAAGTGCGGCGTGTTCTGTCCCGCGTTGCTGATCCATATATCGACGCTTCCCCAGGCGGCCAGTGAGAGGTCCCAGAGCTTCTGCAAACTCGCCTTTTGACGGACATCGCAGGGAACATAGCTGTACATGCCTTCGAAGGGGACGAGGGTGGCCCGGGCGGCCTCCGGCAAGCCTTCGCCCCTGCCCGACAGGGTTACCCGACACCCTGCCGCGAGGAACTCCCTCGCCATTGCGAAGCCGATGCCGCGGGTGCTGCCCGTGATAACGACGTTCTTCATAGTATGGACATTATACAGGCTTGAGAGCGGAAATGTCATGCGAAAACCTGTATATTCATCATCTCAGCGATGATAATAGGATTACAGCTTGATCTTGCCTTTCAGGTTTTTCTCGAAAATCATATTACTCTGAAGATCGAGCATGCGCCCGGAGTTCTGCGATTCGGCGAGCTTGAACATGGCGTGGGCGATTGAGACATCCACATATGCCAGGCCGACTGCATTGAAGTAGATGAATTCATCGTCGCGCTCCCTGCCAGGTTTTTTGCCCAGGACAATGTCGGCGATGTTGGCATGAATGTCCGCATCGTTAATTTCGCCGGCTTTGTAGCAGCGGCTGACGGTCTGGGTTCGGTGTTTGACGGTAGCCCAGTCATCGCAGACGATTTTATCGGCCATCTTAACGACGGCGAATTCGTCTTCCCAGCCACCGATATGGCTGTAGAACGCCCCCTTCTTGATCCAGGAAGCCTTGAGCAAGGGCGCCTGAGTGCTGGTGGCGGTCACGATAATATCGGAGCCGCGGATGGCGTCTTCGAGGACAGTATTGCAGGCGACGAATTCCATGTCGGGCAGCAACTGCGAAAGGCTCTCGATAAAGCCCTTCTCTTCTTCGGCGTATTTCGCCGCGACCCGGCAAACCTTGAGGCTGGGGCGGACGCTCTTCATGCCCAGAAGATGCATCTTGGCCTGCTCTCCCGCGCCGATGAAACCTATGCTTTCAGCGTTTTTGCGCGCCAGGTGTTCGGCGGCGGTCGCGCCCATGGCGGCTACACGCATGTTGGAGCAAAGCGTGCCGTCCATGACGCACACTGGGTAACCATTCACAATATTGGACAGCACGATGATGGCGCTTAGGTTCTGGGTCCCGAATTTTATAGGATTCTCGGGGAATACGGAAACCCATTTGACACCGCATATTTTCTCGTCCAGCAACGTGGCAGGCAGGCAGTTTATGCGGGACTGTGTTGCTTCGTCGAATATCTGGACAATTTTTTCTGGGAAGAGAATCCTTCCTTCATCAAACTTTATAAGGCCTGTTTTGAGGGCTTTTATGGCCATTTTAAGGTCGAATGCACCACACTCGACAAAATCCTCCTGAGACAGGCTACGATACTGGATCGAATGATTACTCATGGCAGTTCACTCCTTTTATAGACAATCTTTCCGTCGATAATGGTAATGAGACAGTGGGAACGGCAGTCCATGGGATCGCCGGAAAACACCGTTATGTCCGCATCCTTTCCGACACCTAGGCTCCCTACACGATCGGAAATTCCAGTAATTTCCGCGGCGTTGATGGTGATAGCCTTCAAGGCTTCATCCGAGGGCAAGCCTTCCGCTGCTGACAAAGCTGCACAAGCCCTCAGCAGCTCGACCGGGTTTTCGTAGTAATCCGTACATATGGCGAAGGGTATACCGTTTTCATACAAAGTTTTCGGGATTTTGAAATCGATTTTTTTTGCCGTCTCGTACTTTCCGCTGTACAGTATCAGCGGTCCTACTATTATGCCTTTACAGTTTTTTACGAGAGCTTCTTTCAGCAAGTCTGTGACAAGATATCCTTCTGTACAATGGTCTAGCGTGTACAGAATATTGAACTCATCGGCGATTCGTATTGCAGTGGCGATATCATCAGCTCGATGTACATGAATTTTTAGTGGTAGGTCTCGTGAAAGAATAGGCAGCATGGCTTCCATTGAAAGATCTCGCATCGGGGCCTTGTCATTGTTTTCTGCCGAACGTCTGATAGCATTTCGGTATTCAGTTGCACGTACAAGCGCTTTCCTAATTATTGCAGCTTCAGCCATGCGGGATTTTGGGGATTTATTCTGCTCGGAATACCTCAGCTTTGGGTTCTCTCCCAATGCCATTTTCATTGCCACGGGATGCTTAAGAACCATGTCATCAACTATTGTTCCTGTCGTTTTTATGGCTGCAAAAGTACCGCCAATCAGATTTATACTTCCAGGGCCTGTGATACAGGTGGTAACGCCAGATGATCTGGCAGCGAGAAAGGCAGAATCAAAGGGATTTATGCCATCGATCGCCCGCAGTTCAGGAACAACTGGATCCAACAGTTCATTGTGATCGCGATCAGGAGTCCCGGTTTGCATCAGTCCTATATGTGAGTGCGCATCGATGAGCCCAGGAGTAATATAACAGCCTGAAGCATCTATAACCTCGGCATTTTCAATCGCCACTTCTTTTTCGATGGCAACGATCTTGCCATTTTCGATCACTATATCAGCGTTGAGCGATTCGCTTGTCATGGGCAGCAATCTGCCGCTTTTAATAATTAACATGTCTTATCACCTACTATTGAGGATACACGCGACGAAGTGCTCAGGAGCGACCTCTTCCAAATCCGGATCTTTTTCGAGACATTTTTCGCATGCATGCTGGCAGCGCTTCGCGAAGCGGCATTCATCCGGAAGATTTATTGGGGAAGTGACCTCCCCTTTCAGTATAATTCTTTGCTTGCGCTCGGAGAGCGACGGGATCGGAATCGCTGAGATAAGCGCCTTAGTATAAGGGTGCAAGGGGTTTGTAAAGAGCTCTTCAGCAGGAGCTTTCTCAACAATTTTTCCAAGGTACATTACCGCAATAGCGTCTGAGAAATGATTTACTACGGAAAGGTTGTGGGTGATAAACATATACGTCAGTCCGAACTTATCTTGCAGCTCTTTGAGGAGGTTGAGGATCTGGGCTTGAATGGATACGTCAAGGGCAGATACCGGTTCGTCGCAGACGATGAACTTGGGATTAAGCGACAAAGCCCTCGCGATTCCTATGCGCTGACGCCTGCCTCCATCCAGTTCGTGAGGATATGTATTGATCAGGCGTTGCGCGAGTCCGACAGTGTCCATGAGTTCTTTTACGCGTTCTTCCTGCTTTTTTTTCTCCGGAATCAATTGATGGATTCGGATAGGCTCGCTGATAATTTGATTTATCGTCTTCCTGGGATCGAGGGATGAGAAAGGGTCCTGGAAAATTATCTGCATATCCCTGCGAGCTTTGCGCATTTCCAGTTCGTTGAGCTTGAGCACATCTCGGCCGTCGAATTGGACGCTCCCGGAAGTGGGTTCGATTAGACGCAGAATAGCGCGGCCTGTAGTGGATTTCCCGCAGCCTGACTCTCCTACAATACCGAGGGTTTGTCCTTCATCTATAGTAAAGCTTATACCATCTACCGCATGCAACATTCCCCGGGAGGTTTTAAAATGCTTGGTGAGCTTCTCGACTGATACAAGTGTCTTGCTCAATTGATGTCCTCCCTTACGATGCGGAATTCGGGTTCGTCATATCGGAGACATTCCACCATATGCGTTTCGCTGATCCATTTTGGCTGAGGACGTTCTTTTGCACAAAGCTCCTTCGCATAAGGACAGCGGGGAGAAAATGTACAGCCTTCAGGAAGCGCCGTCGGATCCGGCATGAGTCCCGGTATGGGTTTCAGCTTCGCCTTTCGGTCTTCGATATTCGGCAGTGAATTGAACAGGCCCTCTGTATATGGATGCCTTGTATGGTTGAATACATCTTGCAGCGTTCCTTTTTCTATTATTCTTCCGGCATACATGACAGCCACTTCATCGCATACTTCCGCAACGATACCCAAGTCATGCGTGATCATGATCATGGCCGTCTCGTATTCATCTTTTAGTTTCTTCATCAACTCCAGGACTTGCGCTTGAATTGTCACATCCAGCGCGGTCGTGGGTTCGTCGGCTATGAGCAGCTTGGTGTGGCAGGCCAAAGCGATCGCGATGACCACACGCTGTTTCATGCCACCAGAGAATTGATGCGGATATTCGATGGCGCGAAATCCCGGAATACCGACGAGTTCGAGCATCTTTTTAGCCCGCTCATATGCCTCATCAGCTGACACAGGTTCGTGCAGACGAATGCTCTCCGCGATCTGTTCGCCCACGGTGAACACAGGGTTCAATGCGGTCATGGGGTCCTGAAAAATCATGGAGATATCCTTCCCCCTTATTTTCTCCAGTTCACGAACGCTTTTCTTTAAAATATCCTCACCATCGAGTTCTATCACTCCGCTTTTGATGACACCGGGGGGGTCGGGAACCAACCTCAAAAGAGCCTTTGCGGTAGTAGTCTTGCCCGCTCCTGTTTCGCCCACGATGCCTAGCGCGCGTTTTTTCTTTAATATGAGATCAATACCGCCGACTGCTTCCACCGTACCATTTTCAGTCTCATAATGCACAACCAAGTTTTTAACGTTCAGTATTGTATCCAGACTCATATCCATCACCTCTTGAGCTTCGGATCCATCGCATCCCGAAGCCCGTCGCCGATCAAATTGATCGATAGCACCGTGAGCACTATCGCCAAGCCTGGAAACATTGTCATATAGCTGTAATTGCGAATGAAAGATCTGCCTTCGGAGAGCATCGCGCCCCATTCGGGAGCCGGCGCGGGGACCCCTAAACCTAGAAAACTCAATGAAGCGGCCGTGATTATCGCCGAACCTACGCGCATAGTCACTTGCACTATAATCGGCGCCAGCGAATTCGGAAGAATGTGCGTGAACATGATGGATGAGCGGCTAGCCCCGATAGCGCGGGCAGCCTCGATGAACTCCTGGTCCCTTACGGTCATGACTGAGGCTCTAGCCACCCTGGCAAAAGCCGGAACGGTAACAGCACCAACAGATATCATTAAAATAAAAATATTCGCGCCGAACGCGGTGGATATGCATATAGCGAGCAACATGGCGGGAATTGAAGAAAAAATATCCGTTGTTCGCATTATTATGCTTTCGGTAAGTCCTCCAAAATATCCAGCGATAATTCCCAAAACGCCACCGATGGAGAGCGACACCATAACCGCTACTATGCCAACCAGGAGCGAGTACCTCGCTCCGTAAAGCACCCGCAGGAAAATATCCCTACCATATTGGTCGGTTCCGAACGGATGTTCTAAGGAAGGCTTTAGCAGCCGCTCAGAAGCCACTTGCCTGATGATTTTTTGATTGTAATCAACCGTGAAGTTTGTGATGATCGTAAGAACGACGATCAATGCGATGATGCAAATACCGATCATCGCACCCTTGTTTTTCTTCAAGTTTCGCATAATTTCAGCGAACTGGCTGCGATTCTTGATATTCTTCTTCTTGCTCACTGACTGCTTAGGCTTTAAGGTAGTCTGCTTTGTGCTCATTCTTATCCCTCACTTCACATAGCGTGCTTTGATACGCGGATCTACGAAGGCGTATGCGATATCGATGAGCAGAATTACGATACTCGATAATATGGTAGTTAAAATTATGGCTCCGGTGACCATTTGCGTATCGCGGTTACTGATGGAATCCACCAATAATCTGCCTACCCCAGGCCAAGCGAACACTGTCTCGGTCATTACGGCGCCGCCCATCGCTACGCCAAACTGTGTTCCAATTACTGTCAGTATTGGAATCAAAGCATTCTTAAACGCATGCTTGCGAATGACAATTTTTTCAGGTACTCCCTTGGCGCGCGCTGTTGCTAGATAGTCCTGGCGTATTACTTCGAGCATGGATGAGCGTGTTGTACGCATCGTCAAGGCAGCCTGTCCGGATCCTACCGTAATTGCCGGCAGCACGATGCTGAGCAGTGATTGATTGCCGATGGAAGGGAATAAACCGAGCTTGAGTGAGAAAATTATAATTAGCATAAGCCCAAGCCAGAATGTCGGGATAGAAAGCCCTAACAATCCTATAACCATACTGCCTGAATCGAGCCAGGTGTTTTGGTGAACCGCCGCCGTAATGCCCAGAGGAATCGCTATGAGCAAAGCCACGATTGTGCCTACCGAGGCCAATAGCAGTGTCGCGGGCAGGCGGCTCATATATATCTCGAAGACATTTTTGTTGGTGACATAGGAAATGCCCATATCTCCGCGCAACATCCCGCCCATGTACCGGAAGTACCTCACCAGAAGCGGTTTGTTCAGTCCCATCTCTTCCCGCATGGCTGTTTTATCGGCTACCGACACTTCCGTGCCTGCGAGGATATCCACTACGTCTCCAGGAGCAAGGTCTACAATGAAGAAAACGATGAAAGACACTGCAAGGATGACCGGTATCAAGGCCAATAATCTGTTGATTATATATTTATGCATACTGCCTCCGGGATTCAGCGAGGGGCATAGATCAAGTGAACCGCTGTGTATCTCTACACAGCGGTTTCATCGATTTTATTTCTGGATGCTCCCTTACTTTTTAGTGATGTAAAGGTTGTCCCAGTGATGGAATAATCCGTGAGGAGGTTCGAAACCCTGGAGAGTTTTCTTGACACCGACATTGATCTGCTCTATCGCGAGCGGAAGCCAATTCGCGTTTTTCATTATGAATTGCTGCACCTCAGCGTATTTCTTGGCACGCTCTTCCTGATTGCCCAAAGCCAGCGCATCATCGATGAGCTTGTCGATATTCTTGTCTTCGATGTTGCTTCTGTTGACGTTGCCCTTGGTGTGAAATACGCTGCGCAGGGCATAATCGGGACCTATTGCATGCCCGCCCCAGCCGTCTACGGCGATTGGATACGTACCGCCATGGCCTACTCCCATGTTAAAAGTGGCTGTCTCCAGCGACTGGATCTTGACTGTTATGCCGATTTCCGCGAGCTGTGCCTGGATAACGCTGGCGACCGCTTTCTGTGTGGTGCCGGAAGATGAGTAGATGGTCGTGGTAAAACCTTTGGGATACCCGGCATCGGCAAGAAGTTTCTTGGCTTTCTGCAGATCGTATTCATAGTAGGGAACTTGAACGTAGTATTCACTGTTGGGATGCATCACGTTGACCGCCGGAGTGGCGTTCCCCTCATAGACCATCGCGATGAGATTCTCACGGTTGATGGCGTGCGCCACCGCCTGCCGCACAAGAATATTATCAAAGGGAGCGACTTTGACATTGAGGAATATGTGGCGCAAGTTTGTGCTGGGAATTTGCCAAAGGACAAGCTTAGAATCTTCGGCGATGTAATGCAGGTCTACCGCGGGGGGATCCACGCAGTAGTCAACCTCGCCGGTCTGGAGCGCGATAAGGCGCGATGAAGCCTCAGGTATTGTGCGAATGATGAGTTCAGCAGTCTTTTTGGGGCCACCCCAAAATTTTTCATTGCGGACTAAGGTTACATGGTCGCCCTGAACCCATTCCTTATACATATAAGAACCAGTGCCGTTCTTGTTGGCCGCCTCGATTCCTTTTTCATCAAAGGTCTTTTTGCACAAGATGGCGGTATTAGGTTCGCACAGCTTATAGACAAGGTCATAATCCGGCGCGTTCAGCTCGAAATTCACAGTGTTCGTATCTATTACTTTAACAGCCTTGATGGAAACGAATTTTCCTTTCGCTCCGGACTGGGTCAATCCTCGCTCGACTGTAAATTTCACATCGTCTGCCGTGAATGTCGAACCGTCATGAAACGTCACTCCCTTGCGCAGCTTGAACTGCCAAAGCGTATCGGAAAGCTGCTTCCAGGATTCTGCGAGGCCTGGGATGTATTTGCCGGTTGTAGTGTCGTATTTGACTAGCGTGTCAAATACGATCAGGTACACGCTCTTTGCCGTGGCGCTCGCGTCATTCTGCACATCCATGCTCGTGAAACCTAGGGAGGGTGCGATAGTGATCGTCTTTTGGTAGTTTGCGGCCTGGCCGAAACAATCCACCGTAAAGAAGAAGACCAGGACAAAACTTAGAATAGCTGCGAACAGTTTTTTCTTCATGCAATTTCCTCCGGATAGTGAGATACCCACTGAAGTAGCAAAAAGTATGCCAATAAGAAAAAAATAAAATACCTGTATTTTCAGCACTATTCTAAATAGGTTTTACATGGCACCGGCATAATTTGCTTGCCGTCGGCAAATTTTGCCGACGCGGGGATTGCGGTATTTACTCTTTATACTCGGCAAGTTTGTTCTGCAGACCTCTGATACTGATTCCCAATTCTTGGGCGCTGATATCTCTTCGACCGCCGTTTTTTTCCAAAGTCGCCTCTATTGCCATTTTTTCCAGCTTCTGTATAGGCATCCCGGCAAGACGCTGCTTCAGACAGAGTTCCTGGTCGGCATTTCCATTTACCCTGGTTCGGTTGCATACATCGATGGGCAGATCGGCAGCTTCTATTTTTTCTCCGCTGGAAAGTATCATCGCATGCTCGAGGATGTTGGCGAGCTGCCTTATGTTTCCAGGATAATCGTAATCGATCAATATTTTTTTTGCGCTCTCTGAAATGCCTTTAACGCATTTATTTTGTTCGACATTATACCGTTTTATGAAGTGTTCGCAGAGCAAGGGAATATCTTCTTTGTGTTCCCTTAAGGCAGGCATAGGAATTATCACCACGGACAAGCGGTAATACAAATCTTCTCTAAATTTCCCCTGCTGTACCATATCGGCGAGGTTTTGATTTGTCGCGGCTATTATCCGCACATCGACATGTTTTACCTCGTTGCTGCCTAAAGGAGAAAAATCCTTTTGCTGGATTACCCTGAGTATTTTACTCTGCAGTGAAAATGGCATATCTCCAATCTCGTCGAGGAAAATCGTGCCTCGGTCGGCAATTTCGAATTTGCCCTTCTTGTCCTGCGTCGCGTCGGTAAAGGATCCGCGTTTATGACCGAATAATTCTTCTTCAAGCAGATTCTCTGGTATGGCTGCACAGTTAATAACCACAAAACGCTCTTTCGCTCTTCGCCCTGAATAATGAATAGCCCGAGCCGCAAGTTCCTTACCAGTGCCGCTCTCACCTGTGACTATTACTGTAGAATCGACTTTGTTGAGTTTTTCAATTAGGGAGTAAACCTTTTGCATTGCCGGGCTTTTTCCGATCATCTCCTGATATTGATATCGTTCTTTCAACTCGCTCGATAGATAGTCTATTTCATCGTTTAGGCGTCGGACCGATAGCGCTTGTTCAATAAAAACGCGCAACTCGTCAAGATCAAGGGGTTTTGACAGGTATGTAAACGCGCCGTTTTTCATGGCGTTGACCGATGTCTTGATACTGCCGAATGCTGTAATCATGACCACAGGCAATTGCGGATCATAGGCTTTGATCTGTTTCATCACTTCTATGCCATCATCCCTGCCGATCATCAGATCGAGCAGAATGACATCAAAGCGTTTTGTTTTCACTATTGACAACGCATCGGCCGCGCTTGTTGCGTATTCAGCGTTATACTGATCTTCAAGCGCAAGCGACAGCAAGGTGCACGTGCTCAATTCATCATCTACAATCAAGATGTTACTTTTCATGTGTAGCTGCTACCTTCCTGAATTTCAACTCACATTCAGTGTAAAGATTCTTTTTACTCCGTATGGAAAATGTACCGTCGTCATCTTCAACAAACTGTTTGACGAGTGATAAGCCTAGTCCCGTACCTGTTTTCTTTGTGGAATAAAATGGTTCGGTACAATGACGGATGTCGTTGGCCGTCATACCCATGCCTTCATCGCGAATCATCACAGAAGAATATTTCGTATCGTTCTTCACGATTATGTGCATATTCATAACTGCTTCTGGATATAGGTGTTGTTTCTCATCAATCGATTCAACACCGTTGAGAACAATATTTATCAATGATTGTTTTATCCTGTCGCGGTTAACAAAAACTGTCGCATGTTCGCATGAATCCAAATTTATCTTGAAATGGTTTTTTTCCGAGGCGACATTGACAAAATACATGCACTCGTTGACAAGTTCCGATAAGTCTACGACTACTCTTTCTCCTTTTGCGGGTCTTGCATAATTTATTAGACCTTCGACAAGATGATTTATGCGATCGACTTCGTTAGGCACAAAACGAATGAATGCCTCCTGGGCTTTCTGATCACTTCCCTTTGTCTTCAATAAAGAGACCGCCGTGCGAATCGTCATCAGCGGATTCTTGATTTCATGGGCTATGGAGGCCACCAAGCGGTTGAGCGTACGGGTTTTTTCTTTTTCGAAAAGCTCGTGCTTTTTCCGTTCTTCAGCTGTTGTGTTTTCAACCGTCAGCAACACATCGCTTATTCCCTTTTCATCCCGCGAGCGATATATGTTGTAGCGGTAATAACTAGTCTCTCCGTCTTTCTCCAGCATTAAAATTGCCGGATGGTTTACTTTTTCGCCATAATACTCGAGTGAAAAAATATCGTAACCGACATTGCTCAGGATTTCTCCGAATACATTCAGCATTCGGACATCTTGCCCTATAATATTTTTTTTAAGTCCGCACAACACCATGGCGGCCTGATTAGCCAATATCACTCGATAGTCGGTACTGAACGAAACCATACCGTTGGGCGAGTACTCGATCATTCCATAACGTATTCTGCTTTCGCTCTGAAGCTTGATCATCTGCCGATCGAGTTCCTTATTGGCCTCATGTAATTCTTTAGTCTTTTCTTTTACCTGCTTCTTTAACAACCTGTTCAATATGAAAAAAAACCCGAGGATTAATGAAACGGTCCCGATAAAGATCAGGATAATTTTTCTAATTCTTTCATTCAAATGCTGGGCTAACTCAGCCTCATTTTCAGGAATCCATTTTCTATATATCCCATCGTACTGACCTGTGGCCCGTAGCTCGGTAAGGCCGGTATCCAATGCATTGAATAGTTCCCAGTCCTCGGTACGCAGCAACATCGCGTGACTTACCGGACTGATATATCTTCTGACTACAGAATAGTGATTAAGCAGATTCTTTTTTTTCAATAAAAATCGGCTGCTGTCATACACGGTTAGGGCTAAATCAGCCTTGCCGTCGATCAATTCTTCCAGTACCTGCACCTGATTGCCTTTGGCAAGGTAGCTTCTGATTCCGAGCCTGGCCAAGGAAGAACTGGCGGCCAAACCGAATTCGATCACGGCACTCAGAAAATTATAGTCGTTCGTATTTATCAGCTGCGCTGTTATCTCATTCGAGGCGATTAGGCTAAGGTGCGATGATGTCAATTCTGCTGTATACTGCAGTTCCCCTGCGGCACTATCGCCGGTTTTATGGCCAAGCAGAATATCTACTTCCCCACTTTTCAAAGCGCGCAGGCATTCACCGTCTGTTTCATAAGCCACGTAAAGGACATCCATTTTTTTCTTTTTAGCTATCCAGTTCAATATGTCGATATGGAGGCCCGAGTATTCTCCATTATCATCGATGAAATGATAGGGTGGAAGATGGGCTGAGAAGGCTGCACGGAATGGTTTGTTTTCCGCATAAGTTTGCACCGGGAAGGATATAAGTATCATGAGAGCAAATAACGGTGCGGCTGTCCATTTCCTAAAACTTACTTGTCTCATGATTAGTTCCGATTAAAAGAATTGTTCCTTCCTGAATAGTTTAGTGTTTATCTAAAAGCCATCAGTACGAAGTTATTTACCAAGGCTCGGAGATTCTTTTCATTATAGTATGAATTCAGTAAGTCTGGGGAAAAACTTATAAGACGAATTTTATAGAATTCAAGTGGATCTTTGAAAGCTGTTCTTGCTTTTAAATCACATTCCTATAATTAATTAAGTTCTTAAGAAATATTTTTGAATTACCTCGCAAATAAATAACTATCGTTTGGCCGCCAGCTTGGCGACGGCTTCGATCTGGTCTTTGAGTTCGCCGGCGGTGAAGAGTTTCATGATGCCGGCGACGCCCAGGCCGGGGTTGCGTAGGCCGGAGGAGGACCAGGTTCGCATGTAGGTGTAGGGCTTGCCGTCCACGTTCACCCGCTGGAAGTACCAGGAGGATTCGGAAGCGTAGAGTTTGGAATCGTGGCTTTTAGCCAGGCGGGCGCGCATGCCCAGGGCGCCGCCAGGGAGTGTGTCGCTGAAGACTTCCACGTCCAGCACGTAGCCAATGGAAATGCCCATGAACGTTATGCCTATGTCTTCGTAGACGAGAATGCGGTTGCCCGAGGATTCCAGGACTTTTACGTTTCTCACCCTAGGCGAGATGGCTTTGAGGTTGGGATAGTCCAGCACAACAGCCAGCGCGGCTTCCATAGGCACGTCGAAGAGGGCGTGAGCTTCGCCGGTGCCGTAGAGGCGTTGTTCGCCAGAGGCCTGGTCCTTGAACTTGATCACTTCCAGGGCGAAGGTCTCTGCCTTGCCCACCAGGACGGCGAGGTTGCTTGAAACAACGGGGCTGGCGGCCAGGCCGTAGCGGGTTTCCATGCCTTGGTATCTGGTGATGCTGCCATCCCGGGCGGCGGCGGTTGCGACCTGGAGAACTTCGGGGGGAAGCACGGGGCTTTGGCTGAAGGCCAACGAAGGCAGAAAGAAAAAGCAGGCAAGGGCTAAGACGGCGAGTCTGAGGCGTGGGACGCCTGGGCTCTGGGAGCACACAGGACACGCAGGGCGCCGGAAAAAGCTTGTGCGCCTGGGACTCTGGAAGCCCGCAGGGGCTGCATTGGATTATTCAACGGATCCGATTACCTCCATGATTCGCTGCAGGTCGTCCTGGGAATAGTATTCGATGACGATGGAGCCTGATTCCAGGTTGCCCTTTATATCCACCTTGGTGCCCAGGCGCTCTATGAAAAGCTCGGCCAGGGCTTTGAGGTTAGGGTCCAGTTCGGGAGCTTGGGCGACGGCGCCGCCGGCTTTTTTGCTGCCTTTGGGCTTCTTGCCGGCCCCGCGGAGGACGGAATCCTGTACTGCTTGTTCGGCCTGGCGCACCGAAAGCCCTTCGTTCATTATTCGTGCGAAGAGGGCGGCGCGTTCGGCTTCGTCTACCAGGGCTAGAAGGCTGCGGGCGTGGCCCGCGCTCATGGTGCCTTCCCGCACGGCTTCCTGCATGGGCAGGGACAGCCTTAAAAGCCTTAAGGCATTGGCCACGGTGCTGCGGTTCTTGCCCACGGCCTCGGCAACCTGCTCCTGGGTGAAGCCGGTGAGTTCCATGAGGTTTTGGTAGGCCCGGGCTTCTTCCATGGCGTTGAGGTCTTCGCGCTGGATGTTCTCTATGAGGGAGAGCTGAAGGCGTTTTTCAGACGATACGGTGCGGAGGATAACCGGCAGCACTTCCAGGCCGGCCATCTGGGCGGCCCTGTAGCGGCGCTCGCCGGCGACGATTATGTAGGTGTCGCTTCCCGAGGGTTCGGCGATTATGGGCTGCAAAAGTCCGTGCTTGCGGATGGACTGGGCCAGTTCTTCGATGGAGGTTTCGGTAAATGTCTTGCGGGGCTGGTCGGGGTTGGGTTTTATCTGCGCGAGGGGAATAATCTGTATGGACTCGCCGGGTTCCAGGGAGTTTCTGGAGCTGTCGAAATACTGTTGATGTTCGGGAATGAGGGCGCCTAAGCCCTTGCCCAGACCGAATTTAGCCACGGTTGATCAACTCCTCTGCGACGGCTTTATAGCTTCGGGAACCTATGCAGGCAGGGTCGTACTGCAGCACCGGAAGCCCATGGGAGGGCGCCTCGGAAAGCCGTATGTTGCGGGGTATTATGGTTTTGAAGACTCTGTTTCTGAAGTATTCGGTTACCTGGCGCACAACCTGCTGGGAGAGCTTGGTACGGCCATCGTACATGGTGAGGAGTATGCCGCTCACTTTAAGGGCGGGGTTCATGCTCTTCTGAACCAGGCCTATGGTCTGGAGTATGAGGGAAAGGCCTTCCAGGGCGAAGTATTCGCACTGAAGGGGGATGATCACTTCGTTGGCTGCATTGAGGCCGTTGAGGGTGAGTATGCCCAGGGAGGGGGGACAGTCCACGAGGATGAAGTCGTACTCGGCTTCCACGCTGGCGATGGCACGCTTTAGGTAGTCGTTTCTGTCTTCCTTGTCCACCAGTTCCACGGTGGCGCCGGAGAGGTCTATAGACGAGGGGGCCAGGTAGAGATTTTCCACCTTGGTGGGATGGATGACGTCCTTGAGTTCCTTGAGGCCGGAAATTACCTGGTAGACGCCCGTGCCGCCGGGGGCTCCTCCCACACCGGAGGTGAGGTTGCCCTGGGGGTCGAAGTCGATGAGAAGAACTTTTTGACCTAGGGACGCGAGGGCAGCGCCAATGTTGATTGCGCTGGTGGTCTTGCCGACGCCTCCCTTCTGGTTTACGAAAACAATGATCCGTGCCATCAGCTCCCTTCCGTCATTGCCGCATATTCTAGCACAGGAAGCCCGGTACAGCTAGAAGCACTCGCCGCTCTTGACCCCTGCTTCGTCAAATCAGTACACTTATTGCGATTCGATAGTCGCCTGCCATTCTTGAGCCCCGACTATTCACCATAAGGAGTTCTCATGTTGCATGATCGTGTTCTTTCCGCCATACAGGATGTACGCCCTTCCCTCCAGGCCGACGGGGGCGATATCGAGCTCGTTTCGGTAAGCGACGACGGAATCGTAAAAGTGCGGCTCACCGGCGCCTGCGGTTCCTGCCCCTACTCCCTCATGACCCTCAAGCAGGGCGTGGAAGCCTATCTTAAAAAGACTATTCCCGAGGTTAAGGAAGTCAAACAGGCGTAAGTCCTTTGCCGACTTTCAGTGTTGGTTTAATTCCATGATATTGACAGGCAGGCTTTGCTCCACGGTGAGGCCTGCCTTGCTGCTTTGCCCTGCCAGCCAGCCTAATAATGCCAGGGCTCTGTTGCCCACCGACTCCAATACCCTCTGGGTGGCCATGTTCACCGATTCAATAGTGCTCACAAAATAAAGCAGAAGGCCTTCGGTACAGGGTAGGACTGTCAACCTGCTCTTCATGTCCCCGGGGGCAATGAAGGGTAGAAGAAGATAACGCAGGACCGTGGAATTCTCACTTTCCATGAGTACAGAGTGTTCGCCTCGGCCTATTGAATAGGCGAAAACCGCTCCTCCGAAGAGCTGGTCCTTCTGATAGGCAAAAAACTCTAGGGTGTCGCCAATTTTCAGGGCCTCAGCGTCCTGGGCGTCGGGCTTGAGGACGGGGTTGGAGGATTGGGGGGAATCCACCTTGTACACGGTTTCGTAAAGAATGCGCATGCGTTTTCTGCTGGCCGACCAATAATAAAGCCCCTCGAGATTTTCCACTTGGCAGAGCAAGGCAGCTGTCGTGGTCTGGATTTCTGAAGCGCTCATGGCGCTGTAGGTGCCGGAGGCGGGCAGGAAGGCCAGGGCTTCTATGCGAAGGGCTTTATCGGGGATGCCAGGGCTTTTTTCAAGCGGTTGGGCTGGATCCGCATACGACGGCTGGAGTTGCGGGGTGCCTCCAAGGCCTGAATTGGCTAAGAGAGATGGTTTTAGGGCGGAAATGCCGAGCGCTGCGGGCGCAAGGAGCCTCACAGAAGGGAGGCCTGTGCCTGCGGATCGGGTCTGGGGCGCCTGGG